>JAHEGQ010000106.1 GCA_024645025.1 Sphingomonadaceae bacterium | reverse complement strand
GGGCAGACCTCGACGCAATCCATGTACTTGCACTTGATGCAGGCTTCGGTGACGACATAGGTCATTGCGGGTCCTCCAGAGTTTTATCTGGGTTGTCGTTAGAAGGGGGAACTCGCCACGTCAATTGGCTGTGGGGCCGTCAATTCACGGTAATGGGTTCGGGCCTCTGGTGCGGGCCCGCGTCGGGCGGGCAATGCCGCGACTTCAATCACATGAACCGCGCCATGCAGCGGCAGGGTAATGACGGCGCCGGGCCGGACATCGGCATGGGCGCGCGTGACCGCCTGACCATCCATGCGGACATGACCCTGTTCAACGATTTTTTGGGCAAGGCTGCGGGTTTTGGTCAGCCGGGTGAAGAATAAAAATTTGTCGATCCGCATAGAGGATCAGCGTCGCCAATCAGCCAGCGCCGCAAAGGCGGCGTTGACGGGGGTTGGGGCGGCGGTGGCCCGACGCGGGCGACCCCGCCAGCGCCATTGGTGGGGTTGGGCCGCGCTCCCCGGCAAAAAGCCCAGCGCCCGCATGATCTGGGCAAAGGTGGCATCCCCGACGCCCAAAGAAACGGCCAGCGCCGGATCAATCTGTGCTGTTCGGTCTTTCCCGCGTGCGTCATGGGCGGCGCGTGCGATTTTTTCGACCAGATCAATCCGCAGCATCTGTGCGCCGAACCGACGAAAACCAGCAGCGGTCGCGGCGCGCCCCAGTTCCGGTGCTGGTTTGTCCAGCAAGCCAAGGCCGGGCAGCGGCAAGGGCGGCATTGGGCTTTGCGTACGCACGGCCATCAACGCCAGTCGCAAACGGGTGGCTTCCGGCTTCAGCAAGGCGGGCCAAAAAATATCCAGCGTACCAATCGTCAGCCCCAGCCGGACAAGGATGTGCCGTTCCGTGCGATCAAGGCTCGCCAAGACATCGTCCACATCGGCGCGCACAAGAATGCCGCCTTGTTCAACCAGTTGGGCAAGGATGCCGCGCACGCCAGCCGGCGTCGTTGCGTCCGATGCCAATCGGGCGGCGCGGAGCAAGGGCGCCAAACGCTGGCCGATCTGCCCTGCCAGCCAGCGGGTGACACGGCCCTCAACCTGTTGGCGCAGCGGCGCATCAAGCCGGGCAATCGCGGCTTCGGGGTCAAAGCGGGGGGTCAGCAATCCCTTTCCGGGCTTCAGCCGCCCAAGGGGGATGCCTTCCCATTCAAGGGTGATGGGGGCACCGGGCGTGGTGGCAAGGGAAAGGCTGGCATCGGGCGCTTCAGAAAGGCGCGCGGCGCGGCGCGCCAACTCCTTTGGTAGGCGCAATTCTGCTGCTGCCAACAGCCGCTTATGGTCTTGCCCACGGGCCGACGCATCCGGCGTGAAGCTAAAGCCAGACAGCGTGCCGATCGCTTCCCCTTCCACGCGCACAGATCCCGACGCGTCCACCTCAACATCCAGCAGCGCCGGATCATCCCCGATGGTCTTCATCAGCACCGAGGTGCGGCGGTCAACAAAGCGCTCAGTCAGCTTCTGGTGCAGCGCGTCCGACAGCTTTAATTCCAGCGTGCGGGTTTCTCCGGCCCAGTGGGCAGGGTCCGCCAGCCAGTCGGCCCGATGGGCAACATAGGCCCAAGTCCGAACGGCGGCGATGCGGGCGGCCATGGTTTCGACATCGCCTGCGACGCTGTCCAGCCGGGCAATTTCGCGGGCGAACCAATCCGCTGGAATGGTGCCATTGCCTTCCGACAAAAAGCCGAACAATTGGCCAACAAGGCGGCCATGATGTTCAGCACCCACTTTGCGGAAATCAGGCAAGCCACAGGCCGACCATAGCCGGGCGATCAGCGCCGGGCGATGGGTGCGGTCGCGGATTGTCCGGTCGTTTGCCAGCAATTTCAGAACGGCCAGATCAATGGCTTCGGGCGCGGCGCGCAAGACCGGGTCTTCCGGGCGCACTTCCAAAGACCCAATCAGATCATCAATTGACCCGAAGTCCAGATCAGGGTTGCGCCACAGCAGATGGTCAATCGGGGTGAAGCGGTGCTCTTCGATCCGCTCAATATCCTGTTCGCTAAATTCGGCACTATCTGGTCCACCGGCCAGAATCCCGAAGGTGCCATCGCGCTGGTGCCGCCCCGCGCGCCCAGCGATTTGCGCCATTTCCGGCAAGGACAGGCGGCGTTGTTTCTTCCCGTCAAATTTGGTCAGGCTGGCAAAAGCAACATGGCCAACATCCATGTTCAGCCCCATGCCAATCGCATCGGTTGCGACCAGATAATCGACCTCGCCGGCCTGATACATGGCGACTTGCGCGTTGCGGGTGGCGGGCGACAGCGCGCCCATGACGACAGCCGCCCCGCCACGTGTCCGCCGCAGCATTTCAGCGACCGCGTAGACATGCTCTGCGGAAAAAGCGACGATGGCCGTGCGCGGCGGCAGGCGCGACAGCTTCTTGGGCCCGGCATAGCTCAGCTGTGAAAAGCGCGGACGCGAGATGATCTCTGCGTCTGGTATCAGATGGCGGACCATCGGCGTCAGGCTTTCAGAGCCCAGGATCATCGTCTCTTCGCGACCGCGCGCCCTAAGCAACCGGTCTGTAAAAACATGGCCGCGCTCGTCATCGGTCCCAAGCTGCGCCTCATCCAACGCAACAAAGGCGGCGTCTCGCTCCACAGGCATCGATTCAGCCGTGCACAGCAGCCAGCGGGCATCGGGTGGTAGGATCTTTTCCTCACCGGTAATCAGGCCGACCTGTTTGTCGCCCTTGATGCGGACCACGCGATCATAAACCTCGCGCGCCAGCAGCCGAAGCGGAAAGCCCATAATGCCCGAAGAATGCGCACACAGCCGCTCGACCGCGAGATGGGTCTTTCCGGTATTGGTCGGCCCAAGGACCGCCGTGACGGGTGCGCGCGCGAATTGGGTCATCGCCTGCACGATTGCGACGCCCGCCCCCCTGCGCAAGGGGCAATTTCAGCTCATCCCCAACATATCGCGTTAACCATTGGCGGCTATGGCAACGATGGACGCGATGGCAAGGGACCTTGGATGAGCAGAACGATGCAAGCGGCAGCGCCTCAAGGGTGCCTCCCCGCTTTATGGCCCGTCCTTTTGGAAGATCGGGCTCTGCCTGCCTTGCGCCCGCCCACGCGCATCCTTGTGGTGGATCTTTCCGGGCCCTTTGGAACGCGGCGTTGGTGGCGCGGATTTGCGACCTGCATGGCCTTATGTGTTGTCACCGCACTTTTGGCGCCGCCCTTGCGCTGGACGCCTAATGCCGAGCCACCTTTGCCCCCCGCGGTGCCTGCGCCGCGCGCAATACCAGCATCCGTTTTGCCCATGAAGGCAGCGGCTGAAGATGGCTTGGCAGCGGCCGACCGGGCTTTGGCGGATGTGCTGTCGGCGACACCGGCCAATCAGCCCATGCCCCCGCTGCGTTTTTCTGGCCAAGCTGGGTCCAGCCTCTATCTATCGATGCGGCGGGCCGGCCTGCCTTTTGACGTGATCAAGGCCTATTTGCAGGCGGTTGCGCCGCATCTGGATTTTGACACCGATTTGACATCGGACACCCGCTTCGACTTGGTCGTGGCGCTTGACCGCGATGCAGCGGGCAAGGTGCAGCTTGGTGCGCTGCGCTATGCCGGGCTTGCCAATCGCGAAAAGCAAATCCAGTTGATGCAAGATGGTCAGGGTCCGTCGTCTGAGTGGGCGGACATGGCACATCTTGGTGCCCCGCAGCGCGCGCTTGCCCGGCCCGTTTCAGACTCGCGCATTTCATCCGGCTTTGGGTTTCGTCTGCACCCACTGCTGGGTTATTCGCGCCTTCACACGGGGACGGATTTCGCCGCGACGTGGGGGGCGCCCGTTCACGCTATGGCAGAAGGCCGGGTCGCCCGGGCAGGTTGGTCCGGCGGTTATGGGCAGATGGTCGTCTTAATACATCCGGGCAACTTGGGCAGCGGCTATGCCCATCTCAGCCAGTTGGCAGTCATGCCGGGGGACCGCGTCAGCCGGGGGCAGGTGATTGGCTATGTTGGATCGACTGGCCTTTCCACCGGGCCACATCTGCATTTTGAGGTCTATCGAAACGGGGTGGCGGTTGACCCGCAAGGCGTGCCTTTCGTTCAAACAAGGTTGCGGTCTCTGCAGAAGATCGCGGCGCTGAAAGCCCAATATCAGGCTTTGCAGCGGTTGCCCGTCTTCAGCGCACGGCGCCCTGTCGCAACAGCTTCGGCACCAAAAACAGCGCCGCAATAAGCGGGTGACGTCGTTGCCAAGGGGTAAGGATAATGGCCGTCCCGGCGTGCCGGTTGATCTTCCAGGCCAGATAATCAATCCCGCCAGCAAAGGTCAGACTGGCCTTGGCCAGCCGCCAGACGCTTGCGCGTTTGCCGCGGCGGCGCAAAGCGGCCCAACGCCGTTCGGCAGCTGGCCGGGTGAGGCTGGGTGCCTTTTCAATAGCGGCCCCAAAGCGGCGATAGCGGGGTTCATCTGCCTCAACAATGGACCCTGCCCGAACGGTGCGCTCGGCCCGTAATTCGCATTGATATGTCCGGGCAAAGCCGGCGCGCCAAATATCGATCGGGTCGCTGGACGGCGCGATCGGCCGAGCTAGAGCAAATAGCGTCGGGGCAGCGTGACTGACGGCGTCAATCGCTGCGTCGCGGGCGGCGTCATCGGCTGTCCAAACCAGTCGCGTTGGTTGGGCAAAACGCGCCCAGACAGATACCGTGCGGGCATCTGGACAGTTCAACGCCAGAAAATCAGCCTCGCTTAAAACGGCATATTTTGCGGCCAGCCCATCTTGCGCAAAGGGAAAGACATTGGGCGGGATCAGGCGATTGGCAGTTGCCAACCAGCGTTTGGGATAGGCTGAGCGATAATCAGAAACGATCAGATAAAAGTCGAGCATCAGCCCATCGAGCTTTTCTTCCCGCAAGCATGACCCGTAAAACAGGACTGCGCGCGCGGCCGCGCCATGGGCTTTGGCAATTGCCTCTGCCATCGCCCGCACTTGAGGCTGAACGGGCAGGGCCAGCTCTTCGGCAACCAGCGCCTTAATTGCGCTCATGCAGCCAGCATCAGGAAATGAACGGGCGGCGACGACCGTAAAACAATCGGCCGGCCTCGGGTCGCCCGAAAGGTTTCGCCGTCCAGAATTACGCAGGTATCTTCGCTTTCGATGCGGATCATATCGCCATGCTCAACATGAACGCCACGAACCGGCTCTCGTCCCAATCGGCCGGCAAGGGCTGCCACAAAACCGCGCAGAAGCGCGCGGCCCGATCGCTCGACGGCCAGCATCTTCAGCCCCACGGTGCCATTGCGCTCTGTCCGGCTGGTCATCAAGAGCTTTTCCAGCGTTGTCACGATCAGGAAGGAAAAGCGGCGCGTGCCTTCGCCATCGCGGATCAGCGATACGGTGACGGGGTTTGGCTCTGGCGGCAGGAAGCGGGCGCGGACGCCCGTCAGCATCGAAAAAATGGCCGCCATCCCGGCAATAACGTGGCACAGGCCATTGGGCAGGCCCAAGGGATAAAGCCTCTCCCGGCAATAAAGAATGGTGTCGGCTAGCCCGGCGCCACCCAAAAACATCCCCATAACCGGCCGGTTGCTCTGGTCGCCCTCGGTCAGGGCGATCAGTTCGCGTTCCACAATATGGCTGTCCAAATCGTCCCGAGCGATGGCGACGATTTTCTCCAGCAGGTCAACCGGGTCTGCATCCGCCCCAAGGTCCAGCGCGATCAAATTGGTTTTGCCATTGGGCAGGACGGCCAGCGGCGGCAACTGCGCGCCAAACTGCCCACCATGATAAAGTTCGGTCAGCGCCGCCTGAACCGTTCCATCCCCGCCATTCAAGACAAGGACGCGCGGTTTAACCCGGGCAATGGAGGTCAGCGCCTCGCCAATTTCCCCGACATTTTCGACCTCATAATGGAATATTTCCGGATATTGCGCACAAAAAGAACGGATGCGCGGCAAATGCGCCCGATTTCCGGTCGAATTCGGATTGGACAGAAGGGCGACCAGTGCCATGGCGCTCAAAGATACCGCAGGACGACTGGCACAACCGTCGTGCCACGGCCAACCACCACCTGCACCTGCTGCGCAGCAGGCTTGCGTCCCAAAAGAATATGCCAAAGCGAGAATTTCGGGTTGCCCGATGCGCCAATGCCATCGCTGCGGTCTGTGTCGTCATTGTTATTGGCATCGTGACGAACATCCACGGCATAAGTGCCCGGGTTTGAAACGGGCACACAAATTTCGACCGGGCCAGTCGCCGGGGTTGGATATTCCAGGCGCTTTTGCGCATATTTTTTGTTGAAGTAAGTATCCGGATTGCCCGCAAAAGTGCGGACGCGGATTTTGCCCGCGCGGTTTTTAAGGCCAGAAATTTTCACTAGAATGGACGGCTCTGTCCCGCCGGCGCAGAGGTCCGGGTTCGGTCCAAGCGTTTGGGCAAGGCCGGTGCCGACCCCCAAAAAGGTCAGTCCCGCCAAGGTTGTTGCAACAATCGGCAAAGAACTCGACTTCTTCAACGCCATTCCCGCCACCTCGAAAAATGTGTCTGGCCGTTTGCACTCTCGCCCGGACTGACCTAATCCGGGTTATAGGCTTCTTTGTGAAATTGATTTGCGGCCAAATCATGGTCAGGACCGGACCGAAATCTGAACGGTGATGTTAAACTCGACTGATCGTTATCTTGCGAGGCTCATCGCGTTGCCGCTGTTTGCGACTTTGGTCATTTCAGCGATGCTGCTCGTGCTGGACAAGATGCTGCGCCTGTTCCGCTTTGTGGCGGAAGAGGGCGGGCCCGTGAGCGTCGTCTGGCGCCTATTGGCAAACCTACTTCCCGAATATCTGTCGCTGGGCATCCCGATTGGCTTGATGCTGGGCATCTTGCTGGCGTTCCGCAAGATCGCACTCTCGTCCGAACTGGACGTCTATCGAGCTGTCGGGATGAGCTATGGGCGCCTGTTGCGCGTGCCTTATCTGTTTGCCTTCGCCTTGGCGCTTGTCAATTTGGCGATCGTTGGCTTTGTGCAGCCCTACACGCGCTATGCCTATGAAGGGCTGCGATTCGAATTGCGGTCCGGCGCCTTGGGCGCGTCGATCAAAGTGGGAGAGTTTGCGCGCTTTGGCAACCGGTTGACCATGCGGATCGAACGGAGCGAAAACGGCGGTAAAGAACTGCACGGCATCTTTGTCAGGGCTAATGCCAAGGATGGGCGGACGTTGTCTGTCACAGCAGAGCGGGGCACCTTTCTGGCCACAGACGACCCCGATACGATCATTTTGCGGTTAAGCAATGGCGTGCTGGTTCATGATTCGCCCGATTATCGCAAGCCGCGGGTCTTGTCGTTCACAGCGCATGATTTGCCCATCGATTTACCCAAGATCGAGGCGTTTCGGAAGCGCGGCAATCTGGATGGGGAACTCACGATCCCCGAACTTGTCCGGGTTAGCCAAGATGCGGCATCGCCCTTGGCCCTGCGCCATGAAAGCCGGGCAAATTTCCACTTCCGGCTGGTAGAGGTTGCCATGATGCTGTTGCTGCCGCTGCTGGCGGTAGCGTTGGCTGTGCCGCCAAAAAGATCCTCCTCTGCCTTGGGGGTTTTTCTGTCGATCGTGATGGTCGTGACCTACCACAAGATCAATGAATGGGCAGAAGGCATGGGCGCGCTGGGGCGGGTTGATCCATTGGTTGCGCTGTGGACCCCTTTCCTGCTGTTCGCAGCCTTGATCTGGTGGCTCTATTGGACGCTGGCGCACAAGCCCGGCGGCCAGCCCATCGGTGCTTTGGAACGGGGCTTTGAACATCTGGGCAAGGCCCTTCGCAAACTTGCCGAACGTCGGCATTCCCCCAAGGGCCTTGGCTGATGCAAACTCAATTCTTCCCATCGCGGACGATGGCGATTTATGTCGCGCGGACGTTTCTGGTCCGCTCGCTTGCGGTTTTGGCGGCACTGGTCATCGTTTTGCAGGCGTTGGACCTGCTGGGTGAATCGGAAAAGATTCTGGCAGCCGCAGGCAATGACAATGCCGATTTATGGCGATATGTCTCGATGCGCACGCCCCAGATTATTCAGCGTTTTTTGCCCTTTTCAGTGTTGCTGGGCACGCTGATTACGATGGTCACGCTGAACCAGAACAGCGAAGTAATTTCGATGAAAGCAGCAGGCCTGTCTGCCCATCAAGTGCTGGCCCCGCTTATTCTGGCAAGCCTTGGTGTGGCGGCACTGGCCTTTGCCTTTAATGATCGCATCGTCACCCGGGCAACGGCCACGCTTAATCGGTGGCAGAAAGTTGATTATGCAAAAATCCCGATGGATAGCCGCGTGCAATCTGACATTTGGGTGCGCAGCGGCAATGACCTGATCAATGCAGGGTCAGTTGAAGGGCGCGGGGCGAGGACACGTCTGAGCGATGTTGTGATTTATCGGCGGACGAACGGCGAGCTTCAGGATGTTATCCGCGCAGATACGGCGCAGCCCGAAGCGGGCGGATGGCGCATGACAGATGTAACCCGATTTGATGTTCAGCGCGGCATCAAGGAAAAACTGGGATCGGTGCGACTGGCGCAAGGCGTTGGCCCAGACCGTTTCACACTGGCCGATGTTGATCCAGACGGGTTGTCCTTCTTACGGCTTTGGCGCGCGATTGATGATCTAGAGGCGGCCGGCCGGCCGACGCAGTCGCTCAAATCATCGCTCTGGCACAAGATTTCCGGGCCTTTGTCGACCCTTCTCATGCCGCTTTTGGCGGCCGTCGCGGCCTTTGGCGTTGCGCGATCAGGCCGCCTGTTTGTCCGCACCGTGGCGGGCATGGCGCTGGGGTTTGCCTATTTCGTTGCCGACAATTTCGGACTCGCAATGGGCGGGCTTGGCATCTACCCGCCGCTACTGGCGGCTTGGGGGCCGTTTTTTCTATTCCTGATGATCGGCGAATTTGTCCTGATCAAAACCGAGGAATAAAGGCCCGGCGTTATCGGGCAGATACCCGGGCGCTGTTGCGCACAAGGCGCAGCACAAGCCCC
>JAHEGQ010000079.1:3620-9438 GCA_024645025.1 Sphingomonadaceae bacterium | reverse complement strand
CCGGTGGCAGTATTTTCCAGAACGAAAACAAACAGATCATCCGCAATTTGGCCGTCGTTTCGGCCAAAGGCTTCGGCGGCGCGTTCCAGCTTGGTGGCCAGCGACTTTCGGTCCGGTGGCAGGTTTGTGAAACCACCCCCGGTGCTTTTTGCCATTTCGTAAAGGGCCTGCAGGTCATCCGCGCGTGCGGATCGAATAATATAGCTCATAACCCGCCTTTTTCAGCCAGACGCAACAAGGTCAATGCCGACAGCTTGGCACGTTCGACCAAACTGTCCACGATCAGGAATTCGTTTTCGGAATGAATGGCCCCACCGCGCGGCCCCATGGTGTCGACAACCGGGATGCCACAGGCCGCAATGTTATTTCCATCGCAGACGCCGCCTGTTGCGCGCCAACCAATTGGGAGGCCCAAATCTTCGCCACAGCTGCGCACCAGCTGGAACAGCTTTTCGGCCTGCGCATCCAACGGTTTTGGTGGGCGGTTGAAATGGCCATGCAGATGCACAAGGACGCCGTGGTCCCGTTCCACTTGCCCACAGATGCGATGCAGCGCCTCTTGCGCATCAAGCTGATCTTCGGGTGTTTCAGGGCGCAGATTGACGCGCAAAATGGCCAAGTCCGGCACGATATTATTGGGGCCGCCGCCATCAATCCGCGCCGGGTTAACCTTCAACCCCGGCCGCTTTAGCGCGGCGAGCTGCAAGCTGAGATCGGCTGCGGCCAGCAGCGCATTGCGCCCATCCTCCGGGTTGCGCCCGGCATGGGCCGCCTTGCCATGAATAGTGATGGAGAAATTGCCGCTGCCCGGCCGTGCGCCAGCCAGCGTGCCATCGGGCAAGGCCGGCTCATAGGTCAGCGCGGCGGACTTTCCTTTCGCCAATTCAGCAATGATGCGGGCGGAGGCGTGGCTGCCCGTTTCCTCGTCGGAATTGATCAGCACGTCATAGCCAATCCGTGCAGCTTGCGGGGCAGTCTCCAGCGCCGACAAAGCGGCCAGCATCACCGCAATGCCCCCCTTCATATCGGCAGTGCCGGGGCCGTTGAGCACGCCGTCTTCCCGCCATGTCAGCCTTTGGAAGGGATGGTCTGCCGCAAACACGGTGTCCATGTGCCCGGTCAGCAATATTTGAATGGGCGCGTCAGGCCGCACATTGAGGTGCATATGTTGGCCGCGCTGGCTGGTCTGGATATGACCCTGCATATCGACGCTTTCGACAGGGTCGGGGTCAATCAGCGCCACATTTCCCGGCAGCACGCTAAAGCGATCCGCCAGCAAAGCTGCCACTTGCTTCAAGCCCGCAAGGTTGGTCGTTCCGCTGTTGATCGCGGCCCACTGCTCCACCTGTGCCAGCATCGGGGCATCTGCGGCGTGCTCCAGGCTGGCGTGTTCATCCTGCGTCAAAACGGTCATGCCGCTTCATAGCGCGCGGCAGACCGTTAGGCGAGGGGGGCGAGCGGTTCAGGCTTTGGCGGCGTCTTGCTGCGGCCGCGCAAATTCTGATGGTACTTCGGCGTACATTTTCTGGGCTGCCGGGCGCGCTGCGATTTTTTCGATCCAGCGCAGGAGATGCGGGGTATCCTTTTCATTCACCAAGTCAGAAAATCCGAACTGCATCCCGCCGGCAATCGCATAATTGCAGATATCAGCCAGCGTATATTGGTCGCCGATCAACCAAGGTGTCTGCGACAATTGGGCTTCCAACTTGGCAACCGAAACGCGGATTTTGCGCATTTCTTCGTCCAGTACGTCCTTGGGAAAGCCCTTGCGCGCGTTACGCCATTTGGTTTGCTGTTCTGGCACAGGAATGCGCGACACATAGTCTTCAAACGCGTCGTCGGAATAGGCCCGGGCCATCGGGCCGATATGGCGTTCCCATCCAATTGTGGAAACGCACCAGCAAAAATATTCATCAACCCATTTGGTCCAGATGCGCATCTGGGCAATGGCGAAGGGATCTTTGGGGCGCAGCGGGTTTGCCTCTGGAAAAACATCTTCCAGATATTCGCAGATGACCGTGGATTCGGTGATGATCCGGCCATCATGGTCCAGTGCCGGAACCTGACCGCGTGGGTTGATGTCTTTAAACCACTCTTCGTGATGCTCAAATTTTGTCGGATCCAGCCGATGGATCGTGAAGTCGAGCTGCTTTTCATAAAGCGCCAGCATGGGCTTGAGCGAATTGGCACCCGGGCCAAAGCTGTACAGTTTAAGCATGAAACGACCTCTCATATTGTCACATTTGTTAAGACGATGCCCCACATCAAATTACTATGCAACACATACAATATAAAAAGCTGGACGACAGCTTCTTGCGGTCAATGGGTGAATGGCGCATAAGGGTGTGGCCCTTTTCCTCCCCGGGAAAAACAAACGATCATCTGGCGCATAAAGGGTACATCATGACGGGTTATGTTGAGCGTTCGGGCCTTCAGGTTGCGGGCATCCTTGCTGATTTTGTGGAAAACAGGGCACTTTCCGGCACGGGCCTTGCAGCGGACAAGCTTTGGGCTGGCCTTGCCGATCTTATGGATCGTTTTGTGCCCCGCAATCGCGCCCTTTTGGCGAAGCGCGACGACATTCAGGCAAAATTGGATCAATGGCATGCCGCCCATCCTGGCCCGATTGTCGATATGGCGGCCTATCAGGCGTTCTTGCGCGATATTGGCTATCTTGTTCCTGAACCCGCACCCTTTCACATCGCCACGCAAAATGTCGACGATGAAATTGCTGTTATGGCCGGTCCCCAGCTCGTTGTGCCCTCGCTGAATGACCGCTTTGTCCTGAATGCCGCCAATGCCCGCTGGGGGAGTTTGTACGACGCTTTTTATGGCACCGATGCGCTGGACGCGCCGCCGGCCAAGCCGGGCGGCTATGACCCGGTTCGCGGCGCGGCTGTCGTTGCAGCGGCCAAGGCCTTTTTGGACACCGCTGTCCCGTTGGCCAATGGTCGCTGGGCCGATTGGGCGGGCGGTGGGCTTGCCCTTGCCAATCCAGAAATTGCTATTTTGCGGCGCGGGGACGATGTTTTGTTGCGCCATAACGGCTTGGCGATCGAAATCTTGATTGATCGCAACCACCCGATTGGCCGCGATGATCCGGCAGGGATCAAGGACGTTGTGCTGGAAGCTGCGCTGACCACGATTATCGATCTGGAAGATTCGGTGGCGGCGGTTGATGCAGACGACAAGGTAGCGGCCTATTCCAATTGGCTTGGCTTGATGCGCGGCGATCTGGTCGCGCGATTTGATAAAGGCGGCAAGACGCTGACCCGCACGCTGGAGGCGGATCGGGACTGGGGCGATGTTGTCCTGCACGGCCGCAGCCTGTTGTTCGTTCGCAATGTTGGGCATTTGATGACCAATCCGGCGGTGCGGTTGCCTGATGGCGGCGAAGCGCCAGAGGGTATTTTGGATGCGGTCTTTACATCCTTGTGCGCCATGCATGATCTGTTGGGGCTGGGACAGGTCCGCAACAGCCGCACGGGCAGCATTTACATCGTCAAGCCCAAGCAGCACGGCCCAGAGGAATGCGCTTTCACCAATGACCTGTTTGATGCGGTGGAAGACCTGCTTGGTCTGGCGCGCCATACGATCAAAGTTGGGGTGATGGACGAGGAGCGGCGCACGTCAGCCAATCTGGCGGCGTGCATCCATGCCGTGAGAAATCGTATCGTCTTCATCAACACCGGTTTTCTGGATCGCACCGGGGATGAGATGCACAGCGCGATGCGCGCGGGCCCGATGATCCGGAAGGCGGCGATGAAATCCTCCTCCTGGATACAGGCTTATGAGGCCCGCAACGTCCAGATCGGGTTGGCCTGTGGACTGTCTGGCAAGGCACAGATTGGCAAGGGGATGTGGGCCGCGCCGGATATGATGCGGGATATGCTGGATCAGAAAATCGGCCACCCGAAAGCCGGGGCCAACACGGCATGGGTGCCATCCCCAACGGCCGCCACATTGCACGCGATGCATTATCACAAGGTGGATGTTTTTGCGCGCCAAGCCGAATTGGCTGCTGAGCCGACCCCCGCACTGGATCCTTTGCTGACGATCCCCGTTGCTGCCCCCGGGCATAACTGGTCGGCAGAAGAGGTGCGCGAGGAGTTGGAAAACAACGCGCAGGGTATTTTGGGCTATGTGGTGCGCTGGATTGATCAGGGGATTGGTTGTTCCAAGGTGCCCGACATCAACGATGTCGGCCTGATGGAAGACCGGGCGACGCTGCGCATTTCGTCACAGCATATTGCCAACTGGTTGCTGCATGGCGTTTGCACGCCCGATCAGGTTGATGCCGCGCTCACCAAAATGGCGTCCAAGGTCGATGCGCAGAATGCAGACGACCCGCTCTATGAAAAGCTGACCCCCGGCTCCATCGCCATGCAAGCGGCCCGGGCCCTTATTTTTGAAGGGGTTGATCAACCCAATGGCTATACGGAGCCCTTGCTTCACAAGTTCCGACAGGCAAAAAAGGCAGCCTGAGGCGGCAGTTGGAAGGGGCCGAATATCGTGACCTATATTTTATGGGGTTCGGCCCATTCGCTTTATACGGGCAAGCTCAGATCGTATTTGATCAAAAAGGGTCTGCCTTATCGGGAGTGCTTGCCGTCCGATCCGGACTTCGCCGCCCGCATTTTACCGGCGGTCCGGCATCGGGTGATCCCGGTGCTGGAAACCCCCGCCGGGGAAATCTTGCAGGATAGCGGGGACATTATCGATTATCTGGAGGCCCTGCATGCGGACCCAGTGATGGAGCCGCAAACCCCTGTGCAGCAGATTGTTTCCGCCCTTTTTGATGGGGTTGGGTCAGAATATCTGATGCCGCTGGCCATGCATTATCGCTGGACATATCGCGCGGATCAGGAGGTCTTTCTTCAAGCAGAATTTGGCCGGACGGTCGCAGCAGGGCATAGCCGGGAAGAGCGGCGCAAAACAGCAGGCGCCGTGATGAACCACTTTGCCAGCTTCCTGCCCAATTTGGGGGTTTTGCCCGAAACGGTCGACGTCTTGGAAACGACCTATCTTGATTGGTTGGACGCGCTGGACGCGCATTTTCAAGAGCATCCGTATTTGTTGGGGGGGCGGCCCTGTCGCGGTGATTTCGGGATGATGGCATCCCTCTTTGCGCATCTTGGGCGGGATCCGGTGCCCGCAGGGTTGATGAAGAGGAAGGCGCCCAATCTCTATCGCTGGACAGAGCGCATGAACCTTGCCGTCATTTCAGATGGAGAATATCCGGCTTATGCGGCCGACTATGTCCCAGACGATGGCATTCCCCCGTCACTGGAACCGGTCTTGGCTTTGGTATTTCGTGATTGGGCGCCCGGCCTTGCGGCTGATATCGCAGTGTTCAACGATTGGGCGGCCGACAAGCCGGCAGGGTCCATCGTCAGCGCCGATGGCGCGCGTCGGGTGCATCCAAGCCTTGGGCCGGTTAGCTATGATTTTCATGGAACGGTGATGCGCCGGGGTAGCGCGCCCCATGCCGTCTGGATGTTCCAATTGGCCCAAAAACGGGCTGCGGCGCTGGCCGACGCGGATAAAGCGCGGTTTGATGCCCTGCTGGGCCGCCTCCAAGGCCAAAGCCTCTTTAACCTGCCCATCGTCAGGGACATGGCGCGTGCGGACAATGTCCTTGTCCTGGCCTGATGCTAACGGTTGCTGCCCTTTATTGTTTCGCGCCCTTTGACGCGCCCGAGGTCCATCAGCCCCCCCTAAAGGCTGCCTGTGCCGCGCATGGTGTGAAGGGCACGCTGCTGCTGGCGCGCGAAGGCATTAATGGAACCATCGCTGGACCAGAAGCGGGCGTTGCCGA
>JAHEGQ010000079.1:0-3610 GCA_024645025.1 Sphingomonadaceae bacterium | reverse complement strand
GCCCGGCTGCGCGGCACTGGACGTTAAATATTCAACTGCCACAGACCCGCCCTTTCAGCGCATCAAGGTGCGCCTGAAGAAGGAAATCGTGACGTTGGGTATTCCAGAGGTGGATCCAGCGCGGGACGTTGGTGCCTATGTCGCTCCGGAAGATTGGAACGCCTTGATTAGCGATCCCGACACGATCCTGATTGATACGCGCAATGATTATGAAGTGGCGATTGGCACCTTCAAGGGGGCCATTGACCCAAAGACAAAGCGTTTTGGGGAGTTTCCCCAATGGTTTGCGGAAAACAAGGGGCGGATTGGCGCCGCGACCAAAGTCGCCATGTTCTGTACCGGCGGCATACGCTGCGAAAAGTCGACAGCCTTTTTAAGGGCCGAGGGCGTAGAGAATGTCTTCCACCTGAAAGGCGGCATTCTGAACTATCTGGAAAAGGTCCCAGAGGCTGAGAGCCTGTGGGAGGGGGATTGCTTCGTTTTTGATGAGCGCGTCAGCCTGCGCCATGGTTTGGCGCAGGGCGATTATCAAATCTGCAAAAAGTGTCAGTGGCCGGTCAAGCAGGGCGAGACCTGCGCGCATTGCGCCGCCTAAATGCGCGCTTCGCCCCATTCCACCCATGCAAAAGGACGCGGCGTCTTGGGCATATAGCCCTTGTCCGCGTGAGCGATTTTAAAGCCGGCTTGCTCATAGCCGCCGGTAATCGGGCGGGTCAGGTGGCAGTTGCCGCCGATCCGCTTCCATAGGGGTTCAATCCAGCGTTGCGCCCGTGCCACGCCCACATCGGGTGCCGCGCCATGTTCCAGAAACAGGATTTTGCCGCCCGGGCGCAGAACGCGGCGCATTTCGGCCATAACCTGTTTGGGATCATGCACGGAGCACAAGGTAAAGGTCACAAGGATGGTGTCAAAGCTCTGGTCCCCAAAGGGCATGGCCTCTCCAATGCCTGCATGAATATCCGCGGCCATACCCGTTTGCTGCATCATCGCCCGGGTTTGCTCAAGCAAGCCGGGGGAGGGATCAAGGCCCGTTAAATGCTTCACCTTGGCCCGATCATAAAAGCCAAGGTTGATGCCGCCGCCGCAGCCCAGTTCCAGCACATCGCCATCGGCTTGCGGCACAACCCGGCTGCGCGCCTTCATGATCTGCGGCTGCGCACAGCAGCAGCCAATGATCTTGGGCACCATATTGCGTTCCCACCAGCCCAGCGGCTGGGGATTAAAGGTGGTCGGCGAATTCGCGGAGGACATTGGCGTATAACTCCTTTTTAAACGGGACGATCAGGTCGACCAGTTCATCTGGTGCGGCCCAACGCCATGCGCGAAATTCTTGATGCTCCGTTTCAATATTAATGTCGTGGTCGCTGCCCAAAAACGACATCAAAAACCAATGCTGGCGTTGGCCGCGATATCTGCCACCCCACATCCGCCCCATCAGATCAGGCGGTAGGTCGTAAAGATGCTCATTTGCCGATCGCGCAATGATGCGGACCAGATCCGATGCAATGCCCGCTTCTTCTCCCAATTCGCGCAAGGCCGCCGTCTCCGCATCCTCGCCCTCATCCACGCCACCCTGAGGCATTTGCCAGGCTTCACTGCTGTTATCGAGCCGCTGGCCGACAAAGATCAGCCCGTCCCGATTTTTCAGCATGATCCCGGCACAGGGGCGATAGGGCAAATGCAGATAGGCGTCAGTCATTGGCTCAACCCGGCAAGCAGGGTTTTGAGGGCGTTCAGGCCATTGGTAATGTCCTGATGCGCGGAAGGGATGGCTTTGCGCAGGCAAATAAAGCCATGAATATTGCCGGTTGCTTCCAGATAGGTTGTCGGCACGCCGGCTTCGATCAACCGTGCGGCATAGGCCCGACCCTGATCGCGCAGCGGGTCTAGCCCGGCGGTCATAACAACGGCAGGGGGCATTCCGGCCAAATCCTGATGCAGCGGCTCGATCCGCCAGCTGCCATCCCCAGCATAGCTCGACATGAAGAAGTTCATCGACTCTTCCGTCAGCAAATAGCCTTGTTTGAAGGCGTCATAGCTGGGCCAAGGGGCGTGGTCTGCAACGGCGGGGTAAATGGGGTATTGTGCGACAACGGGCTGGGCCGCAGGCCGGTCACGCAACGCCATCGCCGTAACAACCGCCAAATTGCCGCCTGCACTGTCCCCCGACAGGATCAGCCCGGTGCAAGGGATGTTCTCCGCAATCCAACGTGTGGCCGCCTCGCAATCATCGGGCGCTGCAGGGAAGGGGGCTTCGGGGGCGAGCCGATAGTCGATGGAGATGACGGGCATATCCAACTGTCGCGCGGCTTCAGCGCAATAGGGTTCGTGCGTATCGATATCGCCAATGACGAAACCGCCGCCATGATAAAAAACCATCACAAGGCCCGCCGCCCGATTTGGGCGGTTATCATATAGTCGGGCTTTGATGGAACCGGCAGGCCCCGGGATGTCCAGATCGCGCGTCACCGCAATCTCCCCCATATCGGCATCGGCCACATGGCGCATCGCCATCATCATGTTCCGGGCGTCCGCAATCGGAATTTCGTGCATTTTTGGGCCTGTCTGGCCATTCAGATAGGCCAGAAATGCCGCGACATCGGGGCGGACAAAGGGCTCGGTCATGGTCTCTCCAACGCGGTGGTTTTTCTTTCTTCTTGCTTATCGGGGCTTGGCCTTGTCGTCTATGGGCAAAGCCCTGCTGCCTGTTTCAACAGTTTTCCTATTTTGGTTTTGCTGAAATAGCGGCATAGAGCCCCCGAAAAGTAAGACTGCAGGATATTTCAGAATGGCTTCAGCCGCTTCCGCCCCTACCCATGTCGTCGAGACATCTGAATCGGTCGTCGTCCGTTTTGCGGGCGACTCAGGCGATGGGATGCAGTTGACCGGTGGGCAATTCACCCTGTCGGCGGCGCTGGCGGGCAATGATTTTGCGACCTTCCCGGATTTCCCGGCAGAAATTCGTGCGCCGCAAGGGACACTGTTTGGCGTGTCAGCCTTCCAGATCAATTTCGGCGCGACCGAGGTGGATACCGCGGGCGACGCGCCCGATGTGCTGGTGGCCATGAACCCGGCGGCACTCAAGACCAATGTGCGCGACCTGAAGCCCGGTGGTCTGATCATTGCCGATAGTGGGGAATTTTCGGCGCGGAATTTGGCCAAGGCGGAATATGATGCCAATCCGCTGGAAGATGGGTCGCTCGGCAAATGGCAGCTGATCGCCTTTAACATCTCCCAATTGACGCTGGATGCGGTGAAGCCCTTTGGCCTTGGCAATAAGGAAGCGCTGCGCTGCAAGAACATGTGGACGCTGGGTCTGGCGCTGTGGATGTTCGACCGGGATCGCCAGCCGATCATTGATTGGCTCAACGATAAATTTGCCAAGAACCAGGTTCTGGCAGACGCCAATATTGCCGCGCTCAACGCTGGCCATGCTTATGGCGAAACGGCCGAAATCGGCCAGCCGGGTACAGTTGCCATCCCGCAGCGCCATGTGAATGCGGCCCCTGCCGAACCGGGTCTGTATCGCACCATCAGCGGCGCGGATGCGGCCGCTTATGGGTTGGTGGCCGGCTGCCAGTTGGCCGGCGTCCCGATGTTTTTTGGCGGC
>JAHEGQ010000069.1 GCA_024645025.1 Sphingomonadaceae bacterium | reverse complement strand
AGGCCAGAGGGCAGCGCCATCAGTCGCGCGATGGAGAGGCTGGGGGCCCAAACAACGGCAAGGATCATCAAGGTGGCAGCACAGGCCGCGCCCGCCGACAGCAGCAACAGCCATTGGGGACCATGTGTGCGGACCATGCGATCGGCAACAAAGCCGAACGCCAAGGTGCCGATCAGACCAGGCAGGCCAAAGGCTAAACCAAAAGCGGCATTCGCCTCTCGAATGGGGAGGGCATAGGCGCGGGCAAAAAGGGCTGGCCCCCACATCCCAAAGCTAAGGCCAGACAGCGTGGCAAAGGCCATGCCCAAGGACAGCGCGCGGAAGCTTTTAATCTGCCAAAGCTGGCGGAAAAGCGGCCAGAGCGCAGGAGCGTCCGGCTGATCGGCCAGCGGCGCACGCTTGGGTTCGCGCACCAGTGCAAAGCTGATCGCAGCCAAGGCGATACCGACTGTCCCCATCACGAAAAAGGCCATCCGCCAATCATGAACAGCGGCAATTTCTGGCCCAGCACGATAGCCCAGATATTGTCCAAAATAGACGGCAAGCGTCATGATCGCAAAGGCGCGCCCGCGCTGTTCAGCAGCGAAATAGGCCGCGAGCAGCGAATAGGCGGGGGCCTGAAAGGCGGCCTCGCCAATGCCAACCCCGATACGTGCCAAAGCCAGCATTTCCGCAGAATGGGCAAGGCCCGACAAGATGGTGAAGCCGCTCCAGACAACGCATCCGCCGCAGAGAATGGCAATCCGGCTCATCTGGTCCGCCATACGCGCCAGCGGTATCGCGAGTAGCGAATAGAGCAGGGCAAAAGCCGGACCCATCAGCAGCCCCATAAAGCCGTCTGAGACCTGAAATTCAGCCTTGATGGGTTCGACCAGCCCGGCCAGCAAATAGCGATCACCATAATTGACCAGCGCGATGCCGAGCATCAACGCCAAGACCATCCATTTGTTGCTTAGCCTTTCGGCAGGCGCGGACATCGCCCGGCTTTAATCGCGCATCTGCGCGCCGCCATTGACGTGCCAGACTTGGCCGGTCACCCATTCGCCATCGCTGGAGGCAAGGAAGGCAATCGCGGCCGCAATATCATCTGGCTGGCCAAGGCGTGTGTGCGGGACATTCTTCAAGCCGCGTTCGACATATTCATCGGTCAAATGCTGCTTCACCGCTTCGGTGAGGACAAGGCCCGGGCAGATCACATTGGCGCGAATGCCCTGCTTGCCCCAACGTGCCGCCACATGGCGGGCAAGGGCGTGAATGGCGTTCTTCGTCATCGGATAAGCGACTTGCCATGGCGCACCGCCCGAAGCCGCCCCGGACGAGGTGTAGATCATTGCGCCACCCCCCCGGTCCAACAAAGCGGGAAGCGCCGCTTGCGTTGCCAGAAAATGGCTTTTGGTGTTGATGGCAAAGCTCTTGTCCAGAACCTCAATGGGGCAATTGAGCGCATCGACATCGCCTTCGGTGCCGCCCGCCAGATTGGAATGGTAAAAATCCAGCCCGCCAAATTCGGCCTTGGCGGCCGCCACGATTGCCGCTTGCGAGTCCGCCGAGGTGCCATCGAGATCCACGCCAATGGCTTTGCCGCCATCTGCCTTGATTTCCTCTGCCACCTGACGCGCCCAATCGCCCATCAGGTCGCCAATCACGACATGGGCCCCTTCGCTGGCAAGGCGCTTGGCTGTAGCTGCGCCAATGCCGCGCCCGCCGCCTGCCACGATCCCAACTTTGCCTGCCAGACCCCGCATCGCTCTCTCCTTAATGCGTAAAACAAGTTCAATTCAGATGCGCATATCGCGATGCAATTTCTGCTTCAATTGATATTTGCGTTAGAACTTGGCTTAATCGTGAACCAGATCGTTGCTGCCTGCCCAAGTTCCCTCCGGCAACACCGGGGTGATGCCCAGTTCTGCGCGGATATCGCTGATCTGGTGGTTCACATAATCCCGCCAGTTCACCAGCATCAACGGGTATGTCCAATTGCGGGCCTGCAACGCGCCCTGAAACTCCGCTTCCAGATTGAGCGCCATGGCTTCGGGGTAGAACAGCCCGTCCTTCATAATTGTCTTGGCCTTCAGGTAAACCGCGATGCGGCTGAAGAAATTGGCGAGTTCGGGGCAGAAATAGCGTGCCTTGGACACCATATTGGCGTTGAGCAGCGCGATCTCTCCGCCATGATTGGGGCCAAAGCCGGTGACGATATGTTCAATGTCATGGTTCAGTGCGGTCTGGCGCAGGTAAAAGGTGAAATCATTGACCACCTTCACTTCCTGAAAAAACAGATCGAGCTGATAGCCGGAATTCTTCATGAAATCATACAGGGCCGCCCCCAAGGTGCCCGGGGCGCAGTCCTTGGTTTGGTCCAGCGTAAAGTCGGACAGGCTGCGCTTGTCCAGCCAGGCCTTGAACAGCGGCAGGCGCGCCTTTTCAGCTTCAAACAACCCGACGATTTTTTCCATATCTTCCAGGTCGTGGAGGATCTGTGCGACTTCAGGGATGAACGCGGTATTGGGCAGGTCGGCCCCGTTGCGGCGCAGCATTTCCTGCCCGATCAGGTGGCGCAGCTCTGGGTGGTTCAGATAAGGCGATGAACTGACAAGGACGGAACTTGTCGTTTCGACTTTCTGGATCGCGCCGTTAAAATAGGCACGGTCGGCCGCGCCGACCTTGGCTTCGCTCATCATCCTCTCCTTTACCCCTTGGCCCGCCAGCTTGGATGGCTGGCGGGCGATTGGGTCCCATGCGCGTTATTCAGCGGCGATGGCCGCGGCATCATCATTGGCGGGCGACAGAAACAGGCCTGGCGTTGCACCGGTATAGGCACCGTTTTCAAAGGTCGGCACCCCGTTGACCAAGGTCAGGCGGGGCGGCATCGGCTTGCGGGTGAAGCGCCATGTTGTGCCCCCCCGGCCATCGGGCACGTCATGCGCCTTTTCCATGGGTTGGCGCTGGATTTCATCCAGATTGAACACGACAAGGTCCGCGCGCTTGCCGGGGGCAATGACGCCCCGATCCGCAAGGAAGAAGTGCTTCGCCAGCTTGCCGGTCATCACATGGACGGCCTCTTCGATGGTCAGTTTCTTTTCGTCGCGGACATATTGGGTCAGCAACAGGGCATTTTCGCCGCCGCCGCACAGCATCTGAAGATGCGCGCCCGCATCCGAGATATTGCCGACGGTTTGCGGGTCCCGCATCAGTTCAATCGTCAGCGCCTCATCCTTGGGGAAGGGCGCCATATGGACGGTGGATCGGATGCCATTGGCCAGTATCCAGTCGGCCATCGCGTCAGAGCGATGCTGGCCGCGGCTGGCGGCATAGGCCTCCAGCGTCATGTTGAGCGGCCCCGTCCCATTTTCGCTGTCGAGCAGCAACAGTTCCTGCGGGTTGCGCAAAGGGGAATGCGGCCAGGCTTGGGTGTCCCAGCTTTCCCGCGCCCGCGCCCGCCAGGCAGGATCAGCCAGCATTTCGGCTTTTTTCGCCAGATCATCCTCGGTCACGACCTCGTGCCACACATAATCGTTGGACTGCGCAAAGATCAGTGACTTGATGATGCTCAGCACCGTGGTGGGGGAGACATGGGCAAAGCCCGGCCAGACATCGATGCCCGCCGCGCGCATCGACGCCACGCTTTTCTGCATCGGTTCCAGCATGGCTTTTTGGAAATCCAGCGTCGGGATGGCCCCGGCAATCTGAACGCGGATCTTGCGACCCTTCAAAAGCTTTTCCAGCCGTTCCAGATTGGCCGGCCCCGTCATGCGCATGAAGGTATCGACGATTACCTGATAGCAGCTGTGCGGATATTTCGACATAACGTCGAACAGCGCCGTGAATTCCGCGTCGCACGCCATGAGCGAGGGGACGGCCCGGTTGGCGCCATCATGGTCATGTAAATTGTCCGACAGGCCCAGCGCGCCAGCCGCCAGTGCATCGTCAAGGAGATCGGCCATTTTGGCAATTTCCTCTGGCGTTGCCGCGCGATCCCAAGCCTCAACGCCCATCACCGCCAACCGAATTGCGATATGTCCGACATAAGCGGCATAGTTGAGCGGCACGCGGACATTGCGCTCCGATGACGCGCGATATTCTGACCATGTGTTCCAGTCCCATGGCAGGTTCGTCATGAACGGGCCTTCGGGAATGTCTTCAAAGAACGAGAAAATGCCGATCATTTCCCGCTGGGCGGGCATGTATCTGTGCAAGGGGGCAGGGGAAAAGCCGCAATTGCCAAGGATCATCGTCGTCGCCCCATAGCCGGGCAGCGGGTCCAGATCGGGCTGCCACCACATGGTGCCGTCATAATGGGTATGACTTTCGATAAAGCCGGGCGTGACATAGCATCCCGTTGCATCGACGATGCGCTCTCCCGCTGGGGCAAGGTTCGGCCCAACTTCGGCAATCACGCCGCCTTTTACGCGGACATCAGCAGCAAAGGCCGGGGCGCCGGTGCCATCCACGACGGTGCCATGCTTGATCAGAAGATCGCTCATCCTCTCCTCCATTTTTTGTGCGGGCAGACATCTGCCTCGGATTCTTGTTGGGTAAAAATCTAACGGACGCAGCGCCTATGGCCATCTCGTGGCTTGCATAAGGGATCATTTAATGATCTTTTATAGATCATGAAACGATCTGTTTCCGTGTTGATCCCGCTGCGCCAACGCTTGCGTGCTGCTGGCTGGACCGGGCGCCGCCTGGCCGAAGAATTGGGCGTGGGGGAAGCGACCGTGAAGCGCTGGCTTGCGGGACGCGGGCTCACGCTGGATCGGCTGGATCAACTGGCGCTGCTGGCAGACACATCGCTGGCGGAATTGGCTCAAGCCGTGGAGCGGCCCCAGTCGGGCCTAGCGCAGGAATTGACCTTGGCACAGGAGCGGGCGTTGAGCGCAGATGGCTTTCTGTCTTTCCTCTTCATGGTTATTTTGGGCGGACATGATTGGGAAGAAGTCGCCCGCGATTTTGAGGTGCCGCCCCGGCAGATGGAAGCGGCGTTGATCCGGCTGGAGCGGCTGGCGCTGATCGATCGGCTGGCTGATGGGCGGGCGCGTCCCCTTGTGGATCGCGCGATCATCTGGCGTAAAACCCCGATGCGCGCGCAATTTGAAGCGCGGATGAAGCCGCAATTTCTGGATATGGATTTTGCCGCCGCCGACGCGGTTTATGCGTCAGATGTCGTCAAGCTCTCCGCGCAAGGTGCTGCGATGCTGGCGGAGATGATCGAAAAGCACCGGCGGGATGTGCAGGCTTTGGCGGCCAAGGACAGGGCGGTCAGCCATTTGCCCAAAAGCTGGTATGCCATGTTGTCTGCGGCCCGACCGCTCGATACCAGCGGGCTTCGTCAACTGGAAGAAGAAGGAAATGCAGATGCGCCAGCTTGAGGGACGGCGGGCTCTGGTTACTGGTGCTGCTGACGGCATTGGGCTGGGCATCGCCCGGCGCTTTGCAGCGGCGGGGGCTTATGTCGTGATCGCAGATATTGATGCTGATGCGGCCTCTCAAGCGGCAGCGCAGCTGATGTCTAACGGCGCACAGGCGCAAGCCATCGCTGTGGACGTGATCGACAAGGCCAGCGTGTCGGCGATGATGGCAGCGGCAGGCCCCGTCGATATCCTAGTCAACAACGCCTATCGCGGGTCTGGCATTGCGCGGATTGAAAACAAGTCGGACGATGTCTTTAACAGCGCCTTGTCGATGAACCTGTGGGCGGTGAAGTGGACGATGGAAGCTGCCTTGCCGCACATGAAGGCGCAAGGCTGGGGACGGATCATCAACATGGCTTCGCTCAACGGCGTGAATGCCCATATGGGCAGCGCCGATTATAACGCCAGCAAGGAAGCGCTGAGGGCCTATACCCGCACCGCCGCGCGCGAATGGGCGGCCTTTGGCATTTGCTGCAACATCATTTGCCCAGCCGCTTGGTCTGCCTCTTCCCGCCGGATGGCGGCGATGCAGCCGGGCATGATCGACCAAATCAACGCCGCCAACCCCATGGGTCGATTGGGTGACCCAGAAGCGGATATTGGCGGCGTGGCCCTATTCCTTGCGAGCGAGGATGCCCGCTACATCACCGGCAACACGCTGTTTGCGGATGGCGGTGCGCATATCAATGGCGTCGCTTGGGCTCCCGCTTTCGAGGATTAATGGGCAGCGGCGTTTTCCAGATGGGCCAGCTTTGCGCGGGCTTTTGAGGCCATATCAAAATAGATCAGTCCTTCTTGCACCGGCATATTGGGTTCTGACAGGCGGGCAAGATAGACGTCAATGGCGAGGCGCAGCGCCTTGGGATTGTCGGATGCGCCAAAATAGGCCCAATCGGCAAGGCGTGCCGCCAACATCGGCTGGGTGGGGAGCAAGGCCCGCGCGCGAAGGTCGAGCGCATCAACGCCGCCCGCCAAGCGGACGGCTTCTTGCGCCTCTGCCTCAAAGGGCAGAGCCGCAAGGTGCGAAGGGACATCATCCCACCAGCCAGTCCAGCGCTTCATCACCATGCGGGCAATGTCTTCTGGACGGTTATATTGCGGGTCGAGCAACGGGTCCTTGGCGAAGCGCTCCGGCCAGTCGATCGAGGCGGCAATGCTATCCTTGCGATCACCGGCATTCAGCCGGGCGACAGTTTGATTGACGATATAGTCCAGTGCTGAGGCATAGGTGGTGAGCGTCTGGCTGATCTGGGTGCTCCCCTGCATGGCCGCCCCGTGCATGGGCAGCACCCGTTCTGGCTTCAACGCTGCCATTTCGTGCAGCGCGGCGGCCCATTCCTCCACATAACGCTGCATCCGCTTGCCATTGCCGGCATTTGGAAGAAACCCTTGCACATAATCCGCGGTGACGATGGTCTTGCGTTTGGGTAGCCACATCCAGATCTGGTCTTCGGTTTCGCCGGGCGCGTGGATCAAGGTGATGTCCTCGCCGCCGATATGAAAGGTGCGCCGTCCTTCAAAGGTCACGTCCGGCACCACAACTTCGGACAGGCTGGTCGGCTGCAGGGCAAGGGGCTGGTTATTATACCGCCCGATAGAGCCACCTAGCCGTAGGTCGGTCGCAATTGCCTGTTGCATCTCTGCGCTGGCGATCACGGTTGGCCGCGGTGTTTGCTGCACCAAGGTGCGCGCGCCATAGCTATGGTCGACATGGGTGTGGGAAAGGATGATCGTTTTTAAGGGCTTTTTGCTGAGCGTCGGCAAAACCTCGCGCAGTACTGGCCCAATGGCCGCATAGCCGCTGTCAAACAGAACAAGGCTGTCTCGCGTTTCGATGACGGCGACGTTCACGTAGGGAAAGCGGATCAGCCACAGCCCAGGGCCTTGCGGCTCGATCACCATTTTGCGCCGGGCTTCGGCAATCAGTTCCGGTGCGTCGGACAGCATCGCCCGGGCAATGGCGGGCGAACTGGGGCCGCCAAAGCCGTCATTGCGGGCCATATGCTTCATGACATCGGGATGTTCGCGTGCGAGGAGGGGGCGTCCTTCCTGGATCAACTGGTCATCGGCGGATGTCGGAAATCCGGCGGCGAGCACGGGACTGGCGATCAGGGCACACAGGGCCATCAGGGCGCGCATAATCTCTCCTCTTATGCGTAGAATCGATTGAAAAATCCTACGCAATCAGAAACTATGCTGCAAATTAACATTTTGACTGCGCAGGAGATGGGGTGATGAAGCGGATTATTGCGGCGGCCGGATTGGGGGTAGGGGTTGCCGCAGCAGCCTTGGCGCAGCAGGCGCAATCGCCCATGTCGGTTCCGGCGGGTCTGACCCTTGGGTCTATGTCGCGCGTTTCTCCCCTCCTCAAGGCCGAGCGCACGCATGAGAATTTTGAACCCGCGCTGGTTTTGCCCAAGCAAGAACAGACCGCTCAGGCGAAGTTGGAGGCCCTGTTCAAAAAGACGGGCAAGCGCCCCAACATCCTGATCCTTGTGGTGGATGATCTGGGCTATGGCGATGTTGGTGCCTATGGCGGCGGTGAGTCTTTGGGCGCGCCAACGCCGCATATTGATCGCTTGGCGCGCGAAGGGCTGAAGCTGACATCCACCTATGCCCAGCCGAGCTGCACGCCAACGCGCGCCGCGCTCAATACCGGGCGCTTGCCCGTGCGGTCGGGCCTGCTGACCCCCAAATTGCTGAACGATACCGCCGATGTTTCAAGCGAAACGCTGGCCTCGCGGGTTTTGTCGTCGGCGGGGTATCGCACCGCCATGTCTGGCAAATGGCATTTGGGGGAAAAGGACGGCTCGCGCCCATGGCAAGTCGGCTTTGATGAGTTTTATGGCTTTCTGGGCGTGGCCAATGCCTATCAGGAAGAACATCCCAGCGCGCCGGATGTTGTGAACGACCCAGAGCTTCTGGCTGAACTGCGATCCATGCCGGGTGACCGCAATTTGTGGCGCGCCTCGAAAGACGGGGGCGCCAAACCCGTTGAAAAAATCAACTGGGAAAACAGCCGCGATCTGGATGAGAAATTTGCCGATTTTTCGGAGGATTTCATCCGTCGTTCGGTTAAGGCCGGGAAACCATTTTACCTCAGCCACAATTTTTCAAAAGTCCATTATTTCAATATGCCCTCCAAGGGCTTTGTTGGCCGCTCGGCGACCAAGGACGTCTATCGGGATAGTGTGATCGAAGTGGACGATATTGTTGGTCGGCTGACGCACCTTCTGGAAGAACTGAAGATCGCAGACAATACGCTGGTCTTCTTCACGTCAGACAACGGCCCGGAAGAAGACAGCTATCCCGAAAGCGGCGTCACGCCGTTTCGCGGTGCCAAGGGCACGACGCTGGAAGGCGGCGTGCGCGTGCCGGGCCTGTTCTGGTGGCCGGGTATGATCAAGCCGGGCCGCGTTTCGGACGGGCTGTTCGACATGACCGACATGTTCAACACAAGCCTTGTGGTGGCAGGGGTTGACCCTGCAAAGTCTGTGCCGGCGGATCGCTATATCGACGGCATTGACCAGTCGAGCTTTTTACTTGCCGATAACGGACAATCGGCGCGTGAGGCGGTCTATTTGTGGAATGCCGATCTTTTTGCCGGAGTGCGCTGGCGTTATTATAAGATGGCGACATCTGAAATCCGCGTGGGGTCGGGCAATGTCCGCGATTTTGGCGGGCTGGATAATGCCGAGGTCGTCACCCCGCTGAACAGCTTCATGTACAATCTTTACCTTGACCCGCGCGAGCGCAAGTCGATCCTGATCGAAAAGGCATGGGTGCCATCTTATGCGCTGGGGCCGCTGGTCGCGCTGCACGGCGCGACGATGGCCAAATACCCCCCCAAGGCGAAGATCCGCTTTCGCTGATGCGGGGTAAACGGGGATATTGGGGCGGCCTGTGCCTTTCAGGCCTGTTGGCGCTATCTGCCTGCACTGCGCCGCAAGAGCAGGAAGTGTTTGTGAAAGGGGGCAGTTATACCCCGGGCAACGACGCTATTTATCCCGAAGAACGGCGTGGTCCGGCTGTTCGGGTTGGCAGTTTTTATATGGACGCGACCGAAGTCACCAATCGTGAATTTGCCGAATTTGTGAAGGCGACGGGCTATGTCACGCTGGCAGAGCGGGGCTTTGCCGGCGATACCCGCGTGCCTGTCGCCCAGCAGCAACCGGG
>JAHEGQ010000068.1 GCA_024645025.1 Sphingomonadaceae bacterium | reverse complement strand
CAGCGCCTGCGAAATGGCGGCGGCATCTTCAGCGGATTGGGCCGCCCAGCTGCGCCGATGGGGCAGCCGGCCCAGCCCGACCAATTGACGTACGGTGATCGCCCATGTCGGCGTGCCATTTTGCGGCAGATAGCCGATGCGCTTTGCCCGCGCTGCGGTGGAAAGCGCGCCAATGGGCTGCTGATCAATCTCTATCGTCCCTTGAGAAACCGGCAACAGACCGGCAATCGCCCGCAACAGGCTGGATTTGCCCGCGCCATTAGCGCCGATAACAACCGTGACCTTGCCGCGGGCAAGGTCCAGCGACACATCCTGCACCACGTCGTGCGCGCCAAGGCGGACGGAGAGGTTCCTGACCCGGATCATGATTGCCCCCGCCGGGCACGGGACAAAAGCATCAGGAAAAAGGGCGCACCAATTGCAGCCATCGCAATGCCCAACCGGACTTCACCCGGGCCGGGGATCAGCCGCACGGCGCTGTCGGCCACCAGTGTCAGGATCGCGCCGCCCATGGCGCTGGGCAGCAGCAGGGCAGAGGGGCGTTCGCCAACAAAGCGGCGCATGACGTGCGGAACGATAAGCCCGACAAAGCCGACCACGCCGGTAACGGCCACCGACGCGCCGATGGCAAGCCCTGTGCCCAGCGCGACGCGCCATTGCAGATGGGCGGGGTTAACGCCCAGGCTACGCGCCGCATCCTCGCCCAGTGTCAGGGCATCGAGCGCCCGGCCCGTTGTTAGCAAGATCAGGCTGCCAGCCAGCATGAAGGGCAGGCCACGCGCCACATCATCCCATGTCCGATCGGTCAGCGCCCCCATCAGCCAGGCAATGATTTCGCTTGTTGCAAAAGGATTGGGGGACAAGCTGATCAGCAGCGCCGTCAGGGCACCAGATAGTGTTGCCAGCACCATGCCGGCCAAGATGAAGGCGAGCGGGCCGCCGCCGCGCCCCGCCAACAATACCAACAGGGCGATGCTGGCAGCGGCCCCCGTCATTGCAAAGCCAAACATGGTCATGCCCGAAAAACCCAGCAGCAAGGCCAATACCCCGCCCAGCGCTGCGCTGGAGGATACGCCAACGACGCTGGGATCGGCCAAGGGGTTGCGCAGATAGCCTTGCAGTACCGCCCCCGACAGGCCCAGCACCGCGCCGATTGCGGCCCCCAGGATCGCTCGGGGCAGCCGCAGTTCCGTCATAATCCACCCTTGGGGCGTGCTGGACAGCCAAAGGTCTGGCGCGATCCAGACCTTCCCCGCCATCAGCGCCAAGGGAAAGCTGGCCTCAAGCAGCAGGAGGAGCAGGATCAATCGACGGGTCATGCGGCGTGCCTTATCCGGGCCATGGCTTTGACGATGGTTGGTCCACCACAAAAAAGAAGGTTGTCGGGAAAGGGGATAAGCTGTGTACGGTTGCCCAGATGGTTCAGCAAGCGACGTCGGGCGGCCAATCCTCGCCCATCCTCACCCGCGGCGGCTTCGGGCAGGAAGACAATGTCGGGCGGATTTTGCAGCAGCGTTTCCACAGGCAAGATATCCCATTGTTTCAGGCCATAGGTGGCACTGGCATTGGCAAAACCGGCGCGCGCCAAAAGGTCATCCTGCAACGTCCCCTTGCCGGGAACAAAGCCGCCAGATTGCCAGATGATTGCTGTCTTGCGCCGCTTGTCTGTGGCCGGGCGGGTCGCGGCGTCGATCCGCGCCACAAGCGCTTCCCCGGCGCTTTGCCGGCCAATTGCCTGCGCAATATCGCGGACTTGCGCAATGCTTTGGGCAATGCTGGCTGGTACGCCATAGGTCCGCATGGGGATGCCCGCGCGGGCAAGGGCATTATTGGTCCCCCCCATTGCCAGATTCCCGGTCAATAATAGCCGCGGACGTGCCGCGATGACTTCTTCTGCGGTTGTCCCCAGCGCAGGGCGTGCCGCTGCCCAGTCCAAAGGGGCAGATGTGGATTTTGGATCATGCGACCAGATGCTGACGGCCCCGATTTGGCCCGGTGCGGCAATTTCTGCCAAGATGCCATCGACGCACGGATTGTTGGACACGATCTGGCCGGGCGCAATCTGGGCACCCCGATCACAGCCCGCAGCGAGCAGCACCAGAAAAGGCCAGAGCGCTTTCATCAAAAACGGGCCCGTAATCCGGCGTGAAGCGTCCGTCCCGCCGTGCCATAGCCGCTGACCAGCTCGTAGCGGGTGGCAAACAGGTTCTCCACTCGGGCATAGGCTTCTATTGTTTCGGTAAGGGGCGCAGAGGCCCGCAGACCAACAAGCAGTGCGTCCGACAAGATCACCGGTTCATAGGTCGCAAAATCCGTATCATGGCTCTGGCCGCGCCAGGCAAGGCTGGCGCCAAGCCGAAAGCCAGATGTTGCCTCCCAATCCATATCCGCGGAAAGCTGATGCCGGGGACGGCGCGGCAATGCGGCCCCGGTTTGCCGATCCCGGGCAATCAGGTATCCGTATGTGGCATTGACCGACAGGCGATCCCTGATGCGGGCATTGGCCGCCAGTTCCAAGCCTTCAGCGCGGGTGGCGACCCGATTATCATAGGTGCCATTGGGCCGATCTGTGCAGATGCCCGATGTCAGACCCGTACAGGAGATGAAATCGATCTGGTTCTTCGTGGTCCGTCGAAAATAGCTGGCCGACACGATCACCCGGTCACCGCTAAAGCTTTGGTCAATCCCCAATTCCATGCTGTGGGCGGTTTCGGGGCGCAGCACTCGGTTGCCATAATAGCTATAAAGCTGGAACAAGCTGGGGGCCTTAAACCCGCCGCCATAGGCCGCGCGCAGCCGGGTGGACGGGGCGGCCTGAAACGCGAGATGGGCCGATGGCGTCCAGTGGCGACCATAGGTTGCGTGGTCATCCAGCCTGAGCCCGGTGGTGAGCGTAAGCGCCTTTATGGGGGAGGTGATGGCTTGGACAAAGCCGCTCGTCACATGGGTGCGGTAAGTGGCAAAGCCATCAAAGCTGCGGGTGCGTTCATGCTCGACGCCCAAGACCGCGCGCAGGCCGGGCATCAGCCGCCAATCGCCGCGATATTCCATCCGTGCTGTGCGGCCATGGTTCAGATATTCGGGCGCGGCATCGCCCGGCGCAAAATAGGTGTCACGGTTGATGTCGGACAAGGTGATGGCCAAGCGATGGTGCAGGTCGCCCCAATGGCCGTTGATCCCGGCATAGCCGATAACCTGTTTGATCTGGGTAAATTCTGCCGTGTCGGTGGCTTCAAGATAATCGGGCGGGGCATAGCCATCAATTTCCACACGGCTATGGGCAAACCAGCCGCGCAGGTCGAGGCTGATCGTGGAGCTGAGGTCCGCCTCAATCCGGCCATTGGCGGCATATTGGCGCAGGCCATCTTTTTCCGCCCCATAGCGAAAAGCAGAGATCAGGCGTTCGTCGAACCAGCCGCCGCCAAGGCTGGCCCGCACCGGCCCGCTGCCGCTGCTAACATTCCCGACCAAGCGCGTGCCATTGCCAGATCCAATTTCGCCATTGGCGGACCCGTGCCAGCCGCCCTTGTCGGGCGCGGGGGTCACGATGTTGACGACGCCGCCAATCGCTTCGCTGCCCCAAGGGACGGAATTGGGGCCGCGCAGCACCTCAATACGGGCGATATTGCCCGTCAACAGCGTGCCAAAATCAAAGCCGCCACCGGGCGAGGACGGGTCGTTGACCTTGATGCCATCGATCAGTGCCAGCGTTTGTTCGCCCTCCGCACCGCGAATGCGCACGGCTGCAAAACCGCCTGCGGGGCCGTTGCGGGTGATGGTGACGCCGGGGATGCTGGCCAGCAAATCGGCAACGCTGACGGTTTGACGCAGGGCAATGTCCTGCGCCGTCAGGACGGATACCGATTGGCCAATTTCTTGGCGGCTGGCAGGCGCGCCGGTTGCGGTCACGATAATGTCAGGGGCAGTATCTGCCGCTTGGCTGATACCGGGTGCTGTTGCCGCCATTAGGGCGGCCATCCATCTGAATTTGTGCAATTCATCCTCCTCGCACGTTGCATTGCTGCTGTCGCGCGAGGGGCTCCTCGTTCGTCTGCGTCTTCCCGCACAGCCGAAGGACAGGCGGTAACAGGCAGGTCTCCTGGCTCCCGGGTCAATGCGCCTCTCCACCTTCCCAGTTGGCCGGTTGCCCGGCCTGCCAGTGGTGTGTCGGAGAGGAACTCGCCGGTCACAGTTGCGGGAACAGCGCCGGTCTTTCACCGGCTTCCCTTTGAAACCCCTTGCGGGGTACCCATTACAAGACGGGCCCTAAGCGCAGTCGATGGGGGATGCAAGCGCACGCCCCCTTGACGCAAACGTAAAGTCGCTCCACCCCAAGGGCTCGGTTTGACGATAGGATTCAGGAGAAAAACATGGCGGGCGTGCTGGATGGGCTGACGATCATCGAAATGGCGGGCATCGGCCCGGGGCCGTTTGCAGGCATGATGCTGGCAGATCATGGTGCGCGCGTCATCCGCGTGGAACGCGTCGGCGCGCGCGACATGCAGGGCGCCGACGTCCTGACCCGCAACCGCGAAATCGTCCAGATCGATACCAAATCACCCGAAGGCGTTCTGCAGGTCCGCGACCTTATCAAGTCGGCGGACGGGATTTTTGAAGGCTATCGCCCGGGGGTCATGGAACGCATGGGGCTTGGCCCGGATGTGCTGCTCGCGGACAATCCCAAGCTTGTTTACGGCCGGATGACCGGCTGGGGCCAAACGGGCCCACTGGCCCCTGCGGCCGGACATGACATCAACTATATCTCCATCACCGGCAATTTGCATGGCTATGGCCGCCCCGATGGCAAGCCGACCCCGCCCACCAATGCGATTGGCGATTTTGCGGGCGGCGGCATGATGCTGGCCTTTGGCATGGTATCGGCGCTGCTGAACGTCGCGCGCGGCGGCAAGGGTCAGGTGATTGATGTAGCGATGACGGATGGCGCGGCGATCATCCACGCCATGCAATGGGGCTTTCGCGGTATGGGGATGTGGGAGGATCAGCGCGGCGTGAACATGCTGGATACCGCGGCCCATTTCTACGACACCTATGAATGTGCCGATGGCAAATGGATTTCGATCGGGTCGATTGAACCGCAATTCTACGCGCTGTTGCGCCAGACATTGGGGCTGGAAAACGATCCCGCTTTTGACGCCCAGATGGACAAAGCCCAATGGCCGGTCTTGAAGGCCCGGCTGACGGACATCTTCAAAACCAAGACACGGGATGAATGGGCGGCCATTATGGAAGGGACCGACATTTGCTTCGGCCCGATCATGTCGATGGCCGAGGCGCTGGAACATCCCCACAACAAGGCGCGGGGGACCTTTACCAAGGTCAATGGGCTGGATCAGCCTGCGCCTGCCCCGCGCTTTTTGGGAACGCCCGCGCCGCAGCCAGTGGGCCGAAAGGGCTGAAGGATGAACACGAACCCCGCTCATATCCCGGTCATCATCGGCGTTGGCCAGTTTAACGATCGCGCCAATGTGCACGATGCGCTGGGCCTAATGGTCGCCGCTTTGGAAAAGGCAGATGCGGATGCGGGCGGGGGATGGATTGACGCGTTGGATAGCATCGCCGTGGTCAACCAGATCAGCTTTCCCAAGCTGGGCGACTGCGCAGCCCATCTGGCCCAGCATTTTGGTATTCATCCCAAAATTGTGGAACAAACCCCCTATCCCACGGGGGAAAGCCCGGTTCAGCTGCTGAATGAGGCGGCGAACCGCATCGGGGCGGGCGAGATAGAGGTGGCGGCGATTGTCGGGGCGGAGGCCTTGCGCACTGCTGCCGAACGCGCCCGTGCGGCCACAGGTGAGAAGAAGGACGCGCTGCGGGACGTGGCATCTGGTGGCGCAAAATCCGTCATGCACCAGCATGGGCTTGTCGCCCCGACCGATCTTTACCCGCTTTATGAAAACGCAACGCGCGCGGCTTGGGGTCAAAGCCTTGCCGAAGCGCAGGCGGAATCGGGCGCGATCTGGGCGGGAATGTCAGCGGTGGCCGCCCAGAATGAAAATGCTTGGATCCGTACGCCTTTATCGGCGGCGCAGATTGTCAGCGCAGAGGCGGACAATCGCCCGATCGCCTTTCCCTATCAAAAGCGGATGGTCGCCAATTCCAGCGTCAATCAGGGGGCGGGCTTTATCGTTACCTCGCTGGCGCGGGCGCAAGCCGCGGGCATTGCCCCAGACCGCATCATCCATATCGGCATGGGGGCGGCCGCGCACGAAGCGCATAATATGCTGAAGCGCGACCAATATGTGCAGCCCGCCGGGATGGTCGTGACGATTGAGGAAACACTGAAGCGCAACCATCTGACGGTCGATCAGATCGACCATGTCGAGCTGTATTCCTGCTTTCCCTGCGTGCCCAAAATGGCGCGACGGATTTTGGGCTGGCCGGTCGATAAGCCCATTACCGCCTTTGGCGGCCTGACCTTTGGTGGTGGGCCGATCGGCAATTATATGAGCCACGCCATCGCGTCGATGGTGGATAAGCTCCGGGCGGCACGTGGGACGGCGCTGCTCTTTGCCAATGGCGGCTATGCCACGCATTTTCACGGCATCGTCTTGTCTGCCCATCCGATGCCCGAGGCGCAGTTCCCGCATGATTTTGATGTGAACCCGCTGGCGAATGCGCGGCGCGGCCCCGTTCCGGAAACGGCCGAGGATTATGAAGGCCCCGCGACGATCGAAAGCTATACCGTTTTTTACAATCGGGATGCGTCGGTGCGGTACGGCACAATCATTGCACGCACGCCAACGGGCGCGCGGGTGCTGGCCCGTGTGGCGGCCAACGATGCGGCGATGATCGCGTTTCTAACCGATGGGCAGGCGGAGCCTATAGGCCAGAAAGGCCAGACCCGGCGTGGCCCAGATGGTTTGATCCATTGGGGTTGAAGCGACGGTGGCACGGCGCGTCTGTCGCAGGTGTCTTGCTTCAGTATAACAGTTGCGGCTAATCTGGCACCAGTCTGATTCTCGGGAGAAACCCATGACTTCGATTAAGTTTATGAACGGCGCAGCGGCCGCTGCGCTCGTTGCTGCGGGCGTTTTGGTTGTCGCGTCGGCGCGTGCTGAGACGGCATCGGTGCCTGCTGCTGCGCCGCAATTTGGCAGCTGGGGCGTTGACCTTGCCGGCATGGACAAAAAGGTCAAGCCGGGCGATGATTTCTACAAATTCGTCAACGGCACATGGGAAGCCAAGACTGAAATCCCGGCAGACCGGTCCAGCTGGGGTGGCTTTGCCGTGCTGCGCGACCTGTCTGACCAGCGCACCCGCGCGATCATTGAAGATGCGGCCAAGCAGAATGCGCCAGCTGGATCCGTCGCCCAAAAGGTTGGCGATTTCTACGCCAGCTATATGAACGAGGCCGCAGTCGAGGCGCGGGGGATTGACCCAGTCAAGCCGATGCTGGCCAAGATCGATACGATCCAAAGCCGAGATGATCTGGCCCGCGCTTTGGGAGAAAATGTGAAGCTGGGAATCAGCTCACCGGTGGAAATTGGCGTTGAGCTGGATCTGAAGGATAACAGCAAATATGCGGTCTATGCCGGCCAAGGCGGACTTGGGATGCCAGATCGTGACTATTATCTTGTCGATAATGATCGCTTCAAGGCAACGCGCGCCAAGTATAAGGCCTATATCGCGGACACGCTGAAGCTTGCCGGTTTCGCCAATGCCGAGGCGCGCGCCGAAGCCGTTTACGCGCTTGAGGAAAAGATCGCCAAGGGCCATTGGACGCAAGCGGAATCGCGCCAGATCGACAAGATGTACAATCCGGCAACAGTGGCGACACTGGAAAAGGATTATCCGGGTCTTGGCTGGGCCAGCTATCTGACGACAACGGGCCTGTCGGGCCAGCCTCAAATCATTTTGACCCAGCCCAGTGCCATCAAGGCAGCGGTTGCGCTGACGGCAAGCGAGCCGATGGACGTGTGGAAGGATTATCTGCGCTTCCACACGCTGCATGAAGCCGCACCCATGCTGAGCAAGGCCTTTGTTGATCTGAATTTTGGCTGGGCCCAGACGCTGTCGGGCACGCCCAAGCTGAAGGATCGCTGGAAGCGCGGTGTCGACTTGGTCAACAATTCGATGGGTGAGGCCGTGGGCGAAATCTATGTCGCCCGCTATTTCCCGCCCGAAGCCAAGGCCAAAGCGGATGAACTGGTTCGCAATCTGGTCAAGGCGATGGATGCGCGTCTCGCCAATCTGAGCTGGATGGCCCCGGAAACGAAGGTGAAGGCGCGCGCCAAGCTGGCGGCGTTTCGCCCGAAGATCGGTTATCCTGACAAATGGCGGGACTATTCGGCGCTTAGCGTCGATCGCAACGACTTGTGGGGCAATGTCGTGCGGGCGACGGAGTTTGAGTATCAGCGCCAGATTGGCAAGCTTGGTAAGCCCGTGGATCGGGATGAGTGGCTGATGACGCCGCAGACGGTTAACGCCTATGCCAACCCGCTGATGAACGAGATCGTGTTCCCGGCCGCGATCCTTCAGCCGCCCTTCTTTGATCCAAAGGCGGATGATGCCGTCAACTATGGCGGTATCGGTGCCGTGATCGGTCATGAGATCAGCCACCATTTTGACGATCAGGGCCGTAAGTTCGACATGAATGGCAATCTGGCGGATTGGTGGACGCCCGAAGACGTGACCCGCTTTGACGCTCTCGCCAAGCGCGTGGTCGATCAATATGGCAGCTATGAGCCGCTGCCGGGCAAGAAGGTGAATGGCGAGCTGACGCTGGGTGAGAACATCGCCGATCTGGCGGGCGCGACCATTGCTTATGACGCCTACAAGATGTCGCTAAACGGCAAGAAGCCAAAGAAGATCGACGGCTATACCGCCGACCAGCGCTTCTATCTTGGTTTTGGGCAAATCTGGCGCAACAAATATCGCGAGCCGATTTTGCTGCAGCAATTGACGACGGACCCGCACACGCCGGGGAACTTCCGCCCCTATGTCGTGCGCAACTTTGACGTTTGGTATCAGGCGTTCAACGTGAAGCCCGGCGAAAAGCTGTATCTTAAGCCGGAAGACCGTGCCCATATCTGGTAAGCACGTCTAAGACTTGCCCGGCGTGCCGCTTCGCCCCTAAGACGGGGGGATAACGACACGCCGGGGGAGCTTTATGGCCGGACAAGACACGATCATCGACGCCAAGCGGGACCGGCTGGTCATCACCGCCTCTTCCCTGGGGACGGTGTTCGAATGGTATGATTTCTTTGTTTACGGCATTTTGGGCGCGCTGATTGGCAAGCTCTTTTTCCCGTCTGACAATCCGACCGCTGCCACACTTGCCTCGTTGGCGGTGTTTGGCGCAGGTTTTGGCGTGCGTCCTTTGGGTGCCATCGTGTTTGGCTATCTGGGCGACAGGATCGGCCGGAAATATACATTTCTTGTCACCATCTCTTTGATGGGTGGGGCAACGGCGGCCATTGGCTTTTTGCCGACATTTTCCAGCATCGGCCTTTGGGCGGCCGTGGGCCTGCTCGTGCTGCGCTGCCTTCAGGGCTTGGCGCTGGGCGGCGAATATGGCGGCGCGGCCATCTATGTCGCGGAGCACGCGCCCAAGGGGAAGCGCGGGCAATATACCAGCTGGATTCA
>JAHEGQ010000002.1 GCA_024645025.1 Sphingomonadaceae bacterium | reverse complement strand
CCGCTGGAATATCGCGATGCCTTATACATGATCGCTGATGGCAAGGTGCGGTGCGAACCAATGATGACAGGCGTTGTGGGCCTTCACGGGGTGGAAGGTGCTTTCGCCGCGCTGGGCGATCCTGAAAAGCACGCCAAGATCTTGGTGGACCCGGCAAAGGCAGATTGAAAATCGGCCCGGCGGTCTAGACGCGGTCGCGTTTCATGCGTCCCGGCAACGCTCACCGCACCTGAAAGCTGATAAGGCCTTTCACTGCTTGGCCGGCGCTGCTTTTTCCCTGCCAGCGCACGTCATAGCTGCCAGGCGTCAGCGGCTGGCGCAGCGCCAGGGACAATGTGCGGTTGGCGTTGGACCAAGTTGGCGTGAAATTGCGGATCAGCATCTCGCCATGGTCGTCCATTCCCGGCATCGCGGTCATCACGACGCTGACCAAGGTTTGAGCCGGGGCCATTGCGTCGCTGAAGGTCAAGGTGATGACCTTCGGCTTGGCAATAATCGCCCCTTGTGCCGGTTGCGATGCCGTTAGGCGCGGCGCCGCCGCGGGAGTGGCATTTGCGGGCGCGGCAGCACCAAGCACCAGCGGGGCAAGGGCCAACAGGGCAGCCCAGCGGACACAAGCCATCATCCTGATCTTCCTTTTCCTTCTAGAACCACAGTCGCAGACCTGCGACCAGTCGCGTCGCTGAGGCAGCGCGACCGGCGATACGGGCGTAGCTTTGCTCTATGCCAATATAGGGGGCACATTCGCGACGCAGCTCATAGCGCAGACGCAGGCCAAGCTCCGCCTTTGTCAATCCCGCAGCTTCCTGTTTATGGGGCGTGGCCTGTGCTGCCAGCCGCAGCTCGGCGCGGGGTTGAAGGATCAACCTTTGGGTGACCCGCTGGTCCAGCTCTGCCTTGATGCGGGCGGTCAGATCGCCAGTGTGCGCGACAAAAAGGGTGGCATCGACTTCCACGAAATAGGGGGCAACCCCGTGAAGGCCCAGTGCGGCATGGGTAGCGGCGTGTCCGACCAAGTCTTGGCGGACGCCCATTTGCACATCCCAATAAGGGGATATCGCTTTTGACCAGAGCGCCTGCAGATCGGCTTCCTCTATCGCCCGGCCAAACTGTCCGTCGCCCTCGCTTTTGATCCAGAGCTTTTGGGTTGGCCCGCCATAATAGCCCTGCACATCCCATAGATAGCTATCGGCGCCGTCTGTGCTGCGAACTTCGATCCGGTCGGCCCGCGCCCAGAAGGTCGCAAAATCGCCGTGCATCGCGACCAATTCCGCACGCGACGCCTGCATGGCCTGCGCCCCCCAAATGGCATCGGCGGCGCGCGGCGGCCCGCTGCCGGCTTCGGGGGGTGCCGGGGTTTCCATAACGGGCAGATCGGCGTCGGCCGGGGTGTCCTGCGCCGCGACTGGCAGCGCCACCAAGGCGGCGCTCAACAGGGCGAGCAGGCGGACAAGGTGCCTCACGCGGCTACCCCCGGCCCGGCAACAGTGACGATCTGCATCATCCCGCCATGCATGTGATAAAGCAGGTGGCAGTGGAACGCCCAGTCGCCCGGTTCATTGGCGGTCAAATCAAAGGTCGCGCTGGCCCCCGGTTGGACCACCACGACATTTTTGCGCGGCTGGTCCGCCGGACTTTGCCCATTGACCAGTTCAAAGAACATCCCGTGTAGGTGGATGGGGTGGGCCATCATCGTATTGTTGACAAGCTTGATGCGCACCCGTTCCATCCAGCCAAAGCGGATCGGAACATCGCTGACCGCGCTGAACATCTGGCCGTCGAACGACCACATATAGCGTTTCATATTGCCCGTCAGGTGCAGTTCCAAGAGGCGGGTCGGTGGGCGCGTGTCCGGATTGGGCGTGCGGGCGCGCAGCATCCGATAGGTGAGCACCCGATGGTCGACATCGCGCAGGCCAAGGCCGGGATCATCCATCTTGTCCACCGGGGCCATGGAAACCATGTCGAGCCCGGGGCTGATCTTCACATCAGGGGGAAGAAGGGCCGTGTCGCGCATCGGCATTTTGCCCATAGCATGGCCATGGTCCATGCCCGGCTGGGCGCTGTCCCCATGGTTCATGCCCATATCGGCCATGCCCAGAAGCGGGGCCGGGCGTAGGGGGGGCACAGCGGCGCGCGCGCCGGGTTGGCGCGCCAGCATCGCCAGCGCCATGCCAGACCGGTTCATCGCCTCTGCCACGATGGCATAGGCATTTTCGGCGCCGGGAGTGATCAGCACATCATAGGTTTCAGCGGTGGCGATCTGGAGCTCGTCCACATCGACCGGCTGGACCATCTGGCCATCCGCGGCGACGACCGTCAGCGTCACGCCCGGGATGCGGACGTTAAAAAAGGTCATGGCCGACCCATTGATGATCCGCAGGCGGATGCGCTCGCCGGGCTGGAAAAGATATTCCAGCCCCTCGTTCGGCCCGCGGCCATTGGCTAAATAGGTATAAGCGGGCGCGCCCACATCCGCGATGTCGGTTGGCAGCATCCGCATCTGGGCCCAATCCCGCCGGGCTTTGCCGGATAGCGGATAGGCATCGGACCAGCTGGGCAATTGGTGGTTGAAATAACCCTCGCCCGTCCGCAGGCGGTTCATGATGAAATGGGGGTGAAGCGGGGTAAATTCGCTTAAGAGCAAGATGTAATCGCGGTCGGCCGAAATCGGGTCTGGCCCGGCGGGATCAATAATCAGCGGGCCATAATGGCCGGATTGTTCCTGCAGCCCGGAATGACTGTGATACCAATAGGTTCCGGATTGGCGGACCGGAAATTCATAGCGAAATTGTTGATGGGGTTTGATGCCCGGAAAGCTGACGCCGGGCACACCATCCATCTGGAAGGGCAACAACAGGCCGTGCCAGTGGATGGAGGTGTCTTCATCCAGATGGTTGGTCACATCCAACTGGACCGTCTGCCCTTCGCGCAGGCGGATCAACGGGCCGGGCACACTGCCATTGACGGCAATGCCATGACCAACACGTCCTTCGACCCGGCGTTCTCCGGCCGCCACGGCCAGCGCGATGGTCGCCCCGCTGACCTCGTCAAACCCCGCACGGATCGCCCCATGGCTGCGGGCATTGACGCTGTGGCCGCGCGCCCAAGCGGGCGCCGCTGCCAGCGCAGCGCCCGCGCCAAGGCCCTGGATCAGGGCGCGGCGGGAAAAAGAAGGGCAGTCGCGCATGGCAAAAATCCAAGAAGGATCATCTCAACTGGCGCTGCCTTAGGCTCAATTTCAATCGTCTGCTACCAAGACGAAAGGCAGGCTTGGCTGCAGCCGCTTATTCTCCGGTAAAGACGGGCGGTCGCTTTTCGACAAAGGCGTTGATCGCCTCCCGATTATCAGCCGTTTCATGGACGATGGCCTGATAAGCGGCCGACAGTTCCAGAATATCGGACATCCGGCTGTGCTGGGCCTCGCGCAACAGCCGCTTGGTCAAGCGCAGGGCGCGGGGCGGATTGCACACAATGCGTTCCGCCATGGCCAAGGCCGCCGTCATCAACTGGTCGTCGTCGACCACTTGACTGACAAGGCCAATCTCCTTGGCCGTGTCAGCATCAAAGCGGTCGCCGGTGAAGAATAATTCGGCCGCCTTGGCATAGCCCAGCACCTGTTGCAGCGCCCATGCGCCGCCATCGCCCGGGACAATGCCCACCTTGATAAAACTGCACGCAAACAGCGCGCTTTTGGCAGCGATGCGAATATCGCACAGGCAGGCAAGGTCTGCGCCCAGCCCCACGGCATGGCCGTTGACCGCGGCGATGGCCGGAATTTCCACGTCCAGCAAAGCGCGTGCCACGCGCTGCACGCCCCGCCTGTAATTGGCGCGCGTTGAATCGGGCTGGTCCAGCACGCCAATGCCTTGGCGCTGTTGCATGGATTTCAGATTGCCGCCCGCGCTGAACGCCTTGCCCGATCCTGTCAGGATCAAGCAGCTGACGGAACGATCATCCTGCAAGGCCTGCAAGGTTGAACAAATATCTTCGCAATCTTCATGCGTGCCGATGGCGTTCATCGACTCCGGCTTGTTCATTTGCAGAATGGCGATCCGCCCCTGCCGTTCCACCTTCAGAAAATCGCCCATTGTCGTTCCTCTTCCAAAACTGTCGTTCGCTATTGCATGCGGGCGGTTGCGAGAAAAGGGGAGCGCGTGGGTGTCAGCCTGCGGCGTTGACCAGCGCCAGCACCCTGTCTGCCCATTCGGGGCGACAGATCAGCAGGTCAGGCAGATAGGTATCCGCATTGTTATAAACGAGGGGCGACCCATCAGCACGGCTAACGTGCAGGCCAGCCGCCAGAGCCACCGCCGCCGGGGCGCAATTATCCCATTCATATTGGCCGCCGGTGTGCAGATAAATATCCGCCTCACCGCGCACGACGGCCATCGCCTTGGCGCCGGCAGACCCCATGGGCAAAAGCTCTGCGCCAATCGCCTGTGCCACTGCAACGGCTTCGGCCGCAGGGCGCGTACGGCTGACCAGCATTCGCGGCGGCACGTTGGCAGGTTGAAGCGCGGTTGGCGCAGCAGAGCTGAGCGTCAGGCCGAGGCCCGGCAAGGCCACTGCCCCCACCACCGGCGCGCCATCAATGGCCAGTGCGACGTGGACCGCCCAGTCCGACCGGGCCTCGCTATATTCGCGCGTGCCATCCAGCGGGTCGATGATCCAGACGCGCCGGGTGGAAAGGCGATCTTCGTTGTCGCGTTCTTCTTCGCACAAAATGCCATCATCGGGCCGGGCCGCCCGCAATGCCTTCATCAGCATGGCATTGGCAGCTTCATCCCCCGCCTTGCCAAGGACTTTGCCGTCCAGCCCGCTCGACTTTTGGAGCGCCAGCAAGATATCGCCGGCCTCGGTCGCCAGTCGTTCGGCTAGACGGACGTCCGGCTCTTCAAAGCTCACCCGATTAGCCTTTCTACAATTAGATCGGCAGCCTGTTCGGGTGTCAGCTTGGTCGTGTCAATCCGGATCTCGGGCGCGTCGGGCGCTTCATAGGGACTGTCGATCCCCGTGAAGTTCTTCAGCGTGCCGGACCGTGCCTTTTTGTAAAGGCCCTTCACGTCGCGCGCTTCGGCTTCGGCCAACGGCGTATCGATAAAGACTTCGATAAACTCGCCCTCGGGAACCATTGCGCGCACCATATCGCGTTCGGCGCGGAACGGGCTGATAAAGGCGGTGATCACGATCAGGCCGGCATCGGTCATCAACCGAGCAACCTCGCCCACGCGCCGAATATTTTCGATGCGGTCGGCCTCGGTAAAGCCCAGATCCTTATTGAGGCCATGGCGCACATTGTCGCCATCCAGCAAGAAGGTGTGCCGGTTCATCCGGTGCAGCTTCTTTTCGACAAGGTTGGCAATGGTGGATTTGCCTGCGCCCGACAGCCCGGTGAACCACAGCACGGCGGGCTTTTGGTTTTTCAGGCTGGCGTGCATCTCGCGCGTGATGTCGACCGCTTGCCAATGGACATTCTGGGCGCGCCGCAGCGAAAAGTTCAGCATCCCGGCACCCACGGTGCGGTTGTTGATCTTATCGATCAGGATGAACCCGCCGAGCGTGTGGTTGTCGGCATAAGGTTCAAACACCACAGGCTTGTCGGTTGCCAAAGCCACAACGCCAATGGCGTTCAGGTCAAGCGTCTTGACGGCCAGATGCGATCCCGCACCTGCCGGATCATTCACGTTCACGGCATATTTGGGGTGCTGCAGCACGACAGAAACGGTCTGCGTGCCAAGCTTCAGCCAATAGCTGCGGCCAACATGCAGCGGCTCATCATCCATCCAGACAACCGTCGCTTCAAACTGGTCCGCGGCTTCGGGTGGGGTATCGGCGGTGGCGATGACATCGCCGCGCGAACAATCAATTTCGTCCGCAAAGCACAAGGTGACGGACTGGCCCGCAACCGCTTGGTCAAGGTCGCCGTCCAGCGTCACGATGCGGCTGATGGTCGATGTCTTGCCCGATGGCAGCACACGCACCGCATCGCCCGGCTGAACCCTTCCGGACGCAATCAACCCGGAAAATCCGCGAAAGTCCAGATTGGGCCGATTGACCCATTGCACGGCCATGCGGAAGGGCTTGGCCTGATCGGCCGTGTCGTTGATCTCGACCGTGTCCAGATGGTCGATCAGCGCAATATCGGTATACCAAGGCATATTTGGCGACAGCGCGGTGATGTTGTCGCCCTTAAAGCCGGAAATGGGGATCGCCTTGAATTCCGTCACGCCGATGCTGGCGGCAAAGGCGCGATAATCGGCCACGATGTCATCAAAGACCTGCTGGCTGTAATCCACCAGATCCATCTTGTTGACGGCCAGCACGATGTTGCGGATGCCAATCAGGTGCGCAAGGTAGCTGTGGCGGCGCGTCTGCGTCAGCACGCCTTTGCGCGCGTCAATCAGGATGACGGCCAAGTCAGCGGTCGACGCGCCTGTCACCATGTTGCGGGTATATTGTTCATGCCCCGGCGTATCTGCGACGATGAACTTGCGCTTTTCGGTTGAGAAGAAGCGATAGGCAACGTCGATGGTAATGCCCTGTTCGCGTTCGGCGGCAAGGCCATCGACCAGCAACGCAAAGTCGATTTCCTGACCTTGGGTGCCGACGCGCTTGCTGTCGGCTTCCAGCGCGGCCAGTTGATCTTCAAAGATCATCTTTGAATCATACAGCAGACGGCCAATCAGCGTGGATTTTCCGTCATCCACCGACCCGCAAGTGATGAAGCGCAACAGGCTTTTGGTTTCGTGCTGACGCAGATAGGCGTGGATGTCCTCTGCAATCAGCGCCTCGGTCTTGTAAACAGGGTCGGTCATCTCAGAAATATCCCTGCTGCTTTTTCTTTTCCATCGACGCGTCGCCGCCATCCTTATCGATCACGCGGCCCTGGCGTTCCGATGTGGTGGTCAGCAGCGTTTCCTGAATGACTTCGGGTAAGGTGGCGGCGGTGCTTTCGACAGCGCCTGTCAGCGGGAAACAGCCCAGCGTGCGGAAGCGCACCGACCGTTCGGTAATGTCGGGCGTGCGGCCCAATACCTTTTCCAGCCGTTCAATATCGTCGGCCATGAACAGCTGCCCTTCATGTTCATAGGTCGGGCGCTTGGCCGCGAAATAGAGGGGCACGATCGGCACATTGTTCAGATAAATATACTGCCAGATATCCAGCTCGGTCCAGTTGGAGATCGGGAAAACGCGGATGCTTTCGCCCTTGGCCTTGCGCGCGTTGTAGAGGTTCCACAATTCCGGACGCTGGTTCTTCGGATCCCAGCCATGGTTTGCTGTGCGGAACGAAAAGATGCGTTCTTTGGCGCGGCTCTTTTCCTCGTCGCGCCGGGCGCCGCCAAAGGCCACGTCAAAGCCGTGCAGGTCGAGTGCCTGTTTCAGTCCCTCGGTCTTCCACATATCGGTGTGCAAGGGGCCGTGGTCAAAGGGATTGATCCCGCGTTCCAGCGCTTCCGGGTTGCGATGGACGAGCAGCTCCATCCCGCTTTCTTGCGCCATGCGTTCACGCATGGCGTACATGTCCTTGAACTTCCAAGTCGTATCGACGTGCAGCAGCGGAAAGGGCGGGGGCGAGGGATAAAAGGCCTTGCGTGCCAGATGCAGCATCACCGCTGAATCCTTGCCAACCGAATACAGCATGACGGGGCGCTCGGCCTCCGCCACCACTTCCCGCATGATGTGGATGCTTTCGGCCTCAAGGCGCTGAAGATGGGTCAAACTTTGCATGGCGCCCATGTCGCGGGGATTGGGGGCAGAAACAAGCAAGTTTTTCTAAGCAGCCCCGTGCATTGGCTTGAAGGCCAGGTGTTTTCGTCTCAGCTCAACAGCACGATCGGGCTTGAAGGATGCCAGTGCAGAGACACCTTGTCGTCCCATTGAAAATCTTCCTGATCCCAGCGCGACAAATTGGGGCGCGACACCCGAAGGCTCTCGCCGGTTTCCAGGCGGACATCATAAAGCGTGATGTCCCCCAAATAGGACATCCCCTTAATCTGCCCATGGGCAATGTTGGTGCCCGCTGGGCTGTCTTTGGCCTTGGCCTTTCCGGGGGCCGTCATCGTGATCTTTTCCGGGCGGATGGCCACCCAAACGGTCGTTTCATGGGCGCCCGTGACGCCATGGTTCAGATAGACGCGGCCCAGCCCGGGGCAATTGACCTCTGCTCTTTCGGGCTCGTCAAGGGTCAGCTTGCCCTCAAAAATGTTCACCGATCCAATAAAGTCGGCCACAAAGCGGTTGGCAGGATGTTCGTACAGGTCGGCCGGGACCGCCATTTGGGCGACATCGCCTTTGTTCATCACAGCGATGCGGCACGCCATGGACAGGGCCTCGTCCTGATCATGGGTCACCGTTACAAAGGTGATACCAACATTGTCCTGAAGCTCCGCCAGTTCAAACTGCATCTGTGCGCGCAACTTGGCATCCAGCGCCGAAAGTGGCTCATCCAGCAGCAGCACTTTTGGCCGCATCACAAGCCCGCGGGCCAGCGCGACGCGCTGGCGCTGCCCGCCAGAAAGCTGGTCGGGCATCCGCGTGCCCAGCCCCCCCAGGCTAACCAGTTCCAGCGCCTCGTTGACCCGATGGCGGATTTCGGATTTCTCGATGCCCGCAATCTTCAGGCCATAAGCGACATTGTCGGCCACCGTCATGTGCGGGAAAACGGCATAGCTTTGGAACACCATGTTCACCGGCCGTCGGTTGGGTGCAACCCCCGCCATGTCCTGCCCACCAATCAGGATTTGTCCTTCGCTGGGCAATTCAAAGCCTGCAATCATGCGCAGCAGCGTTGTCTTGCCGCAGCCTGATGGCCCAAGCAGAACGAAAAATTCGCCCTCCAATATGTCAATCGACACATTGTCGACGGCCACCATATTGCCAAAGCGTTTGGTGACGTTGCGGATGGAAATAACGGGCTGCTTGTCGCTCATGCCGTGGCCTTGGAGAAATCCTGCAGCTTCAGCGCTACAGTGGTGAGAAGGATGGTCAGGAAGATCAGCAGCGCCGAAGCGGCGTTGACCTCTGGCGTGACCGAAAAGCGGACCATGGAATAAACCTTAACCGGAAAGGTGATGGTGTTCGGCCCACTGGTGAAAAAGGTGATGACAAAGTCATCAAGGCTCAAGGTGAAAGCCAGCAGCGCGCCCGCGATGATCCCGGGCTTCATATGGGGCAACAGCACGTCGCGAAAGGCCTGCCAATCACTGGCACCCAGATCCTTGGCCGCTTCTTCTTGTTCCTTGTTAAACCCGGCCAGCCGCGCGCGGACGACCATGGTCACGAAGGGAAAGCAAAAGGTGATATGCGCGATCGTGATGGCTGAAAGGTTCAGCGGCCAAGGCAGATCGCTGGGCCAGTCCAGCCGCGCGAAAAAGACCAGCATCGCCACCCCCATGCAAATTTCCGGGACAACGATGGGCAGCGACATCACCCCTTCCAGCCCAGCCTTTAGGGGAAAGCGGAAACGCCACAGCAAGACCGCAGCTAAGGTGCCCAAAACGATGCTGAACAAGGTCGCCAAAAAGGCGATGGTCAGCGAATTGCCCAGCGCCGTGACCAGCGCATCATTTTCAAACACCTTGCCATAATATTTAAAGGTGAAGCCGCGCCAGACAATGTTGCGGCTGGAATCGTTGAAGCTGAAGGCAATCAAGACCAGCAGTGGCGCGTACAGGAAAAACAGCGTGGCGCCCACCCAAGCGCGCATCCATAGGCGGCGCGTATAATCCAGCGGGGCAATCGGCGTGCGTTTGAACAGGGTCATTGGCGCGCCTCGATCTTGCGGGTGCGTAGCGCCTGCAGCGCGATCAGCATGAAGGTAGCGTACATCAAAAGAAAGGACAGCGCCGCGCCAAAGGGCCAGTCATTCGCCCGCTTAAACTGCCGCTCGATGACATTGGCGATCATCTGGCTATCCGGCCCGCCCATCAAATCGGGCGTCAGATAGGCGCCCAGTGCGGGCACGAAGGTGATGATGACACCCGAAATAATGCCCGGGGCCGCCAAGGGGGCGACGATCCGCGTGATCGTGCGGAGATGGCCCGCACCCAGATCAAGGCTGGCTTCGATCAAGGATTTGTCCATCCGGTCCAACGCGGCATAAAGTGGCAGGACCATGAAGGGCAGGTGGACATAGACCAGGCCCAGAATGACGGCGAAGTTATTATAGAGCAGTTCCAGCGGCTCCCAGGTGGGCAAAGGTGCCAGCCCCAAAAAGGCCTTCACGCTGCTTGCCTGATCCCACAAAAAGCCCAGCGACTTGTTCACATAGCCCTGTGTTCTGAGGACCGTGATCAGCGCATAGGTGCGGATCAGCAAATTGGTCCAGAAAGGCAGCATCACGGCCAGCAACAGCCAAGGCCGCCATTTCGGCTGCGCAAAGGTGATTGCCAAAGCGACCGGAAAGCCGATCACAAGACATAGCAGCGTCGTCAGCGCAGCGACCGCGACCGACTTTCCGAAGATTTCCAGATAGAGTGGTTCCAGCGCGCGGGCATAATTGGCGAAGGTGCCCGAAATGTCGATGTCGGTCAGCCCGACATTGCGGCCAAAGCTATACAGCCAGACAATCCCCAAGGGCAGGATGAAAAACGCCAGCAGCCACAGCACGGGGGCTGTGGCAAGCGCCAAGAACGCCGGCTTCTGGCGGTTCCAATCCTGCACTTTGTCTGTCCCCCTTGGCGCGGATCAAGCCGCGCGAACGCGGGTGAACGCCTCTTCATAAAGCGGCTGAAGCTTGGCGTTATAAGCCGCATATTCGCACTTGGCGAGGCGGTCGGCTGGCGGGAAGATAACCGGATTGTTTTTGTAAGCGTCGGGCATCAGTGCCTTGGCTGCGGCGTTCGGTGTTGGGTAAAGGATCTTTTCGGTGATCTTTTTGCCCGCCTCGGCGTCGAGCAGGTAATTGATAAAGGCGTGCGCATTCTTTGGGTGCTTGGCCCCCTTGGGGATGCACAAGGTATCGGAATTGAGCTGGCTGCCTTCCTTGGGGACGACAAAATCCAGATCATCGTCTTCCTTCATCACCTGCGCGATGTCGCCATTATATTCCAGAACAAGGTCCACCTCGCCCGACAACAACAGGTCCTGGCCATTGTCTTCGTGGAAAGCCTTGATGTTGGGCTTTTGCTTGATCATCAGGGCTTCGATTTGCGCGATATCTGCCGGTGTCAGCCCATTGACTGATTTGCCCAGATATTTGCCATTGAGGCGGATCATATCTCCGGCTTCGGACAGCACGGCGATACGGCCCTTATATTCGTCGGAATCGAACAACACCTTCCAACTGTCCGGCTTGGCCTTCACTTTGGACTTGCGATACCCAATGCCCAACACCAGCCAAGTATAGGGCAGGCTGTATTTGCGGCCGGGATCATAAGCGACGTCGATAAAGCTGGGATCGACATTCTTGATGTTGGGGATCTGGCTATGGTCCAGCGGCATCAACATATCGGCCTGAACCATACGTTCGACAAAATCGTTGGACGGCACGATGACGTCATAGCCCTGATTGCCGGCGCGCAGCTTGGCAAACAGCTCGTCATTTGTCGCAAACAGCGACATGTTCACTTCGATGTCGCTGGCATTCTTGAAATCAGCCAGCGTTGTATCGCCAATATAGGTGTCCCAATTGTAGAAGTTCAGCTTGGGCTCCTCGCCGGTCGACGGCATCTTGCCGCCATCTTTTTTGCTGCACGCGCCCAAGGCGCCGGCAAAGCTGATGCCGATGGCAGCTGCCCCCATGGTTTTCAGGATGGATCGGCGGTTTGCCCGAAATTCCTCAAGCGACATGCGATGGTTCATGGAACGCGACTCCCTGATCTGTGTTTGGGCAGGACACCCTAAGTGCCCCCATGCTGCCCACAAAAGCGATCTGCGCAAGGGGGAATTTTGCCCCCAAGCGCCTCAGCAACGAAAAATTCGGCCTTTTCCTTCCCAAATTATTGAGACATGATGCCACAATGACACAAGAAACGACGCGCTATTCCCGCACGGCAATGCTCCTTCATTGGGCGATTGCTCTCCTTCTCGTTTTCAATTTCGCGTTGGGCGAACGGACGGAAGATTTGCGACAAGGCCCAGAATTGTTCTGGGTGATGCAGTTGCACAAGTCGATCGGGATTACGGTCTTGCTCTTGTCCGTTTGGCGGCTGCTGTTGCGCCTCGTTACCACGCGCCCGGCCAAGGCTGCGGATGGCCCTGTCCTGCAATTGGCTTCTTCGGCCGTGCATTGGGGCTTTTATGCGGTCATGATCATCGTCCCGCTGTCCGGTTGGGTTTTGGTTTCGACTGCCAAGGTGCAGTTGCCAACCCTGTTATTCGGTTCGATCCCTTGGCCGCATTTGCCCAATTGGGGCCATGATGCCCATGAGGCGGCCGAGGAAATTCACGAAATCTTGGCCAAGGCAATGCTGCCGCTGATCGCGCTGCATATCATTGGGGCTGTCCGGCATCAGTTCTTGTTAAAGGATGCGCTGGTCGAACGCATGGTTCCCGCACGTCGGGTGTCGATGATTGGCTTTGTACTGCTGTTGGCCAGCCTGGCGCTGGCGTTCGTGGCAGGTCTGCGCTGGCCCGCGCCGACGACCGCAAAGCCCGGCGTGCCGCTGCCAGATTTTCGCGCCGCACAAGCGCCCCGCGCCCCTGTAGTTCCCCCAAAAGCGGCGGCGGTTGTCGCAGATGCCGCCCCTGTGACACCGGCGTCGCAGGCCGTGCCCCATTGGCGCGTGGTTCCCGGTGGACAATTGGGGTTTCGCGTGCGTGTGAATGGCGAGGCGGTCCAAGGCCATTTTGGCGACTGGACGGCCGATATCCAGTTTGACCCTGCCCGACTTGATCAATCAAAGCTTCGCGCCACAATTGATCTGTCCTCGGTGAACAGCGGCGACGCCGGTCGTGACGAGATGTTGCGCGGCGCTGATTTTTTCGGCGCGGATCAAACGACAGCCCGGTTCACGGCAACACGTTTTCGCGCGCAGGGCGGCAACCGCTTTCAAGCAGAGGGTGCGCTGCGTCTGAAGGGCGTGTCGCGCCCGGTCAGCCTTGCCTTTTCACTTGATATTCAGGGGGATGCAGCCAAGGCGCAAGGGACCGCTCAATTGGATCGCCGGGCCTTTGGTGTGGGCACGGGGCAGTTTGCCGGGACGGACAGCATCGCCGCCAATGTCGATGTAACCTTTGCCTTTGCGGCAAAACGGCAAACCGCTGCCAGTTGATCGGATTATAGCCCGCCCAGCCGGGTGATGTGCCCCATCTTGCGGCCGGGGCGCGGGTCGTCCTTCCCATATAGGTGAAGGTGCGACAGCGCGTCCGATGCCCATTCCAGCCATTTATCGGCATCGGCACCGATCAGGTTGCGCATTTCAATCTGGGGTGCGGTGCTTTTGGTGGAGGCGATGGGCAGGCCCACGACAGCCCGAATATGGTTTTCAAATTGCGAGGCGACGGCCCCTTCAATCGTCCAATGCCCGCTATTGTGAACGCGCGGCGCCATTTCGTTGAATACGGGGCCGTCACCGCTGGCGAAGAACTCTATTGCAAAAACGCCGACATAGTTCAGGCGCTCTGCCATTTTGCGGGCCAGCGCCCGCGCGGCGGGCACTTGTTGCTGAACTTCGGGCGCCGCCGGGATGGTGGACGTGGCAAGGATGCCATCCTTGTGAACATTTTCCGGCGCATCCCAAAAGCTGACATTGCCCCGCTGGTCACGGACCACCAGCAGGGAAAACTCATGCGCGAAGCGGACCATTTTTTCCAGGATCAGCGTCCCTGCTCCGGAAAGCGCCTTCCACGCGGCATCAACTTCGCTCAGGGCCTGAATGCGCACCTGCCCCTTGCCGTCATAGCCAAAGCGGCTGGTCTTCAGGATGGCCGGCGTACCAATGGCCTCCAGCGCCCGCTTCAGATCGGCCTTGCTGTCCACTTTGGCCCATTGGGCAGTTCGTCCCCCGCAATCGGCGGCAAAGCTTTTCTCGCGCACGCGGTCCTGCCCGATTTCAAGCGCCTCGATCGGCGGAAAAAGCGGGGCGTTGGCTGCGATCTGCCGCAAGGGGGCTGGATCAACATTTTCGAACTCAAAGGTCACCACGTCGACGATCCGGGCGAAAGCCGCCAAGGCATCGGCATCACTATAGTCGCCCTGCACCCAACCGGCGCACACATCAGAGGCGGGGCCGCGATCTTCAGGCGCATAGATAAAGCAGCGATAGCCCAGCTGCGCGGCAGCCATGCACAGCATTCGGCCCAGCTGGCCGCCGCCAATGATGCCAATTGTCGATCCGGGGGGAAGCGTTTTCATGCAGGTTCAATCGCCACGCTGTCAGTCTGAGCCTGGCGCCATGCGTTCAGGCGCGCGCTCAGGTCCGGATCGTTTAGGGCAAGGATGCTGGCCGCCAAAAGGCCGGCATTGGTGGCGCCAGCCTTGCCGATGGCCAGCGTGCCAACCGGAACCCCGCCCGGCATCTGGACGATGGAATACAGGCTGTCGACCCCGCTCAGGGCCTTGGATTCAACCGGCACGCCCAAGACGGGCAGGGTTGTCATCGATGCGGCCATGCCGGGCAGATGGGCAGCGCCCCCGGCCCCGGCAATGATCACCTTCAGGCCCCGGCCCTGCGCCGATTTGGCATAGTCCACCAGACGGTCGGGCGTGCGATGAGCGGACACGATGCGCGTTTCATGCGGCACGTGAAGAGCAGCCAAGATTTCTGACGCGTGGCACATCGTGGCCCAGTCAGATTGGCTGCCCATGATGATGCCGACAAGCGGCGGCACTGCTGTCATGACAAAGGCCCTGTCCTTTGGTGGTTCCAAGGCTGACAGGCCTTAGCCGCCTGTCTGCCAGAGCGCAACGTCAACCCATCAAAAGCCACCAAAAGGGACATGAATGGCCTTAGCGTTCCGACAGGTAATAGCGATCCCGCGCCGTCAGATCAGCCGCCAAGTCATAGACAATGGGCTGCCCCGTTGGAATTTCCAGCCCCGTGATTTCGTCATCGGGGATGTTGGACAAATGTTTGACCAGCGCCCGAAGCGAATTGCCATGCGCTGAAATCAGCACGCGCTTGCCTGCCTTCAGCTCAGGGGCAATCCGGCTTTCCCAATAGGGCAGCACCCGCGCGATCGTATCCTTCAGGCTTTCCGTCGCGGGCACCTTGATGCCGGCATAGCGGCGATCAGCGGATAGGTCATAGGGGCTGCCCGGTTCCAAGGGCGGCGGGGGAACGTCAAAGCTGCGCCGCCAGATCTTGACCTGATCGTCGCCATGTTTGGCTGCGGTCTCTGCCTTATCAAGGCCGGTCAGGCCCCCATAATGGCGCTCATTCAGTCGCCAGTCCTTTTCAACGGGCAGCCAAAGACGGCCCATTTCTTCCAAAGCCAAATTCAGCGTCTTAATCGCCCGCGTTTGAAGCGAGGTGAAGCAGCAATCAAAATCCAGCCCCTTGTCGCGCATTAGCCCGCCCGCGGCCCGCGCCTCGGCGGCCCCTTTTTCTGTCACGTCCACATCCCACCAGCCGGTGAAGCGGTTTTCAAGATTCCAGGCAGACTGGCCATGGCGGATGAGAACAAGGGTCGGCATACGCTGTTTCTCCATGCGGTTCTGGCGATTGCCATAAACAGGCGCGGGCGATCGATGCAAGCGCCCGCGCGATTGCCTAGCGCGGATTGCGCGTCAGGCTTTCTGCCATCCGGCGCAGTTGGTCTTCGGTGGCTGGCTGCTGGTGTTGCGCCTTCCAATCTGCATAGGGCATGCCATAGACAAAGGCGCGGCCCGCGTCCGTCGACATATCCCCCGCCTCGGCAACCCAGTCGCCCAGGCAGTTCCGGCAAAAGCCCGCCAGCCCCATCAGGTCGACATTCTGGGCGTCGGTGCGATGCTGCAAATGGCGCACCAACCGCCGAAAAGCATTTGCCGCCGTAGCGTCATCAAGATTATTTATATCCATTTTTCGCCATCCTCTGATTGAAGAATTGGCAATAGCGGCTTAGGGACGGGCGGAGAAGTGGAGACCTTTTTTGACGCAATATCTTCCGGTCCGTGGCCGCAAAGTTCGGATCCTCGCAACCTTGGGGCCGGCCAGTGCAACGCCAGAGATGATTGGCAACCTGTTTCGGGCCGGGGCCGATGCCTTTCGCATCAATATGAGCCACGGCACACAGGCGGACCGCATCCCTTTGTTCAAATCCATCCGGGCGCTGGAAAAACTGCATGGCCGCCCGACGACCATCTTGGTTGACCTGCAAGGCCCCAAGCTGCGCGTTGGCACCTTTGCCAATGGGCCGGTGACACTGGTGACGGGCCGCAATTTCCAGCTGGATTTGGACCCACGACCGGGGGATGAACACCGCGTCTGTCTGCCGCACCGAGAGGTGTTTCAGGCTTTGGAAATTGGGTCCCGCTTGCTGCTGGATGACGGCAAGCTGGTGTTGCGCGTGGCAGAAATTGGGCCGCAGGCCATCACCACCCACATCGAGGTGGGGGGCGTCCTGTCCGACAAAAAGGGGTTGAACGTCCCTGATGTTGTCGTGCCGCTGGCCGCGCTGACGGAAAAGGACCGATCCGATCTGGCGTTCGCGATTGATCAGGGCGCGGATTGGATCGCCCTGTCTTTTGTGCAGCGCCCCGAAGATTTGGCCGAGGCCCGCCGCCTGATTGGTGGCAAGGCGGCCCTTTTGGCGAAGATTGAAAAGCCAGCGGCGCTGGATCGGCTGGAAGGCATTTTGGAACTGGCCGACGCCGTGATGGTTGCGCGCGGCGATCTGGGCGTTGAATTGCCGCCTGAGGCTGTCCCGCCGGCCCAAAAGCGGATCGTGGAAGCGGCGCGTGCCTTGGGCAAGCCCGTTGTGGTCGCGACCCAGATGCTGGAATCGATGATCAAGGTTCCCACGCCGACCCGTGCGGAAGTGTCAGACGTGGCGACCGCGATTTATGATGGCGCGGATGCGGTGATGCTGTCGGCTGAAAGTGCCGCGGGCGACTGGCCGGAAGAAGCCGTCGCCATGATGGACCGCATCGCCCATAGCGTTGAAGGTGACCGGGGCTATACCGCGCGCCTGCATTTTACCAAGACGGATGCAGACCCGACTACGGCCGATGCGCTGGCTGCCGCTGCTTTTGATATTTCCAAGACCGTCTCTGCCAAGGCGATCATCTGCTACACCACCTCTGGATCGACCGCCCGCCGCATCGCGCGCGAACGGCCCGATGTTCCCATCCTTGTGCTGACGCCTGAAATGGACACCGCGCGCCAAATGGGCCTGCTCTGGGGGACGCATGCCGTCCACACCCGGGACGTGAACAGCTTTGAAGAAATGGTCGCCAAGGCCAAGCGCATGGCGTTGCGCTATCGGTTGGCCAAGGGTGGGGAACGTGTCGTCGTGATGGCGGGTGTTCCCTTTGGCACGCCGGGGTCCACCAATGTCCTTCATGTCGTCCGCCTGACCGGGGATGAATTAAAGGGCTATCAGAGCTAGGACCGCTTTCTGTCTTGCTTTTGTGGTCTTTCCTCGGTGAATGTCGATTGAAGAGATCGACATGACCGGGCGCAAAACCCCGGCATCATCTGAGAGGGAGGCCTGAATGACCCGTTTTGTCGCCGCGACCGCGCTTGCGCTGGTGCTTGCATCGCCCGCCATTGGCCGCGAACCGCCCGCCCCCGGCACTGTGACCAAGGCGACGGCAGAAGCAAATGCGCGGGTGGCGCAGCAATTGCCCCTGAATGACCCCAGCGATTTTGCCGATGCGACGCGTGGGCGGCTGGCGCAGATTGAGGGCGGGGTGATCCGCAATGCCAAGGGCGACATTGTTTGGGATGCCAATAGCTACGCCTTTTTGAAGGGTGATGCCCCGGCGAGCGTCAACCCGTCCTTGTGGCGGCAATCCAAGTTGAATGCCGAACATGGCCTGTTTGAGGTGACGCCCGGCATTTATCAGCTGCGCGGCTATGACATTTCGGTGATGACGATCATCCGCGGCAAGACCGGCTGGATTATCGTGGATCCATTGACGGCTGTGGAAACCGCTGCGGCGGGCATGGAACTGGTCCGCAAGACACTGGGCGATCGGCCGATTGCGGGCATCGTTTTCACCCATAGCCACGGCGACCATTATGGCGGGGTAACGGCGATTGCGCCGGCAGACGTGCTGGCATCCGGCAAGATCCCGATCATTGCGCCACATGGCTTTACCGACGAGGCGATCAGCGAAAACGTGTTGGCGGGTACCTATATGGGCCGTCGGGCGGGCTTCCAATTTGGGGCCGCTTTGGAACGATCCCCCTTGGGCCAGGTTGGGACCGGGTTGGGCCAAGCGCTGCCGAGCAATAACAAGGCCGCCTTTGCCAAGCCGACGCTGGAAGTTGCCCGCGGGTCTGCCCCGGTCGTGATTGACGGCATTACCTTTGAATTTGTGGATGCCGCCGGGTCCGAAGCGCCGGCTGAATTCATGTTCTATTTGCCGGACTTTAAGGCGCTCTGTTCGTCTGAAGTGGCAACGGGCACCTTCCACAATGTGCTGACCCAGCGCGGCGCCAAGGCGCGTGACACGCTTAACTGGTCCAAGGCAATTGATGCGGCGTTGCGCACCTATGGCGACAAGTCAGACGTTGTTTTTGGATCGCATAATTGGCCGACCTGGGGGCAGGACAATGTGAAAACCTTCCTGACCCATCACCGCGATACCTATCGCTTCATCCACGATCAGACGCTTCGGCTGGCCAATAGTGGCGAAACCGCGACCGAAATTGGCGAAGAAATTGGCGAGCCCGTCCATGCCAAGACCGATTTTTCGACCCGCGGCTATTACGGTACCTATAATCACAATGCGAAGGCGGTCTTCCAATATTATTTCGGCTGGTGGGATGGTGTGCCCGCCAATTACAACCGCCACATCCCCACCGAAGAATCCAAGCGTTATGTCGCGGCGATGGGCGGTGCGAAAAAGGCGCTGGCAACGGGGATCAAGGCCTATGACGCCGGGGATTATCGCTGGTCGTCCACCGTCTTCAACCACATCGTCTTTGCCGATCCTGCCAATGAGGCAGCGCGCAAATGGCTGGCCGCCAGCTATGAGCAGCAAGGCTTTCAGGCCGAGGCCGGGACGTGGCGCAATGTGTTTTTGCAGGCCGCCTTTGAATTGCGCAATGGCGTGCCCAAGCCCCGGCTGGACGTCGCAGGCGCAGGCGTGATCCGGGCCTTGCCGACATCCAATTTGATGGATGCGTTGGCCGCCCGCTTCAACCCGGCCAAATCGACCCGGCCCAACACGACGGTCCAGCTGGTCTTTACGGACCGGAATGAAACCGTCGCCATGCATGTCGATGAGTCCGCGCTGTTCCCCAGCATGGGCGAAAAGCTGGCTGCGCCGACGGCAACGCTGATCACCACGCGGGCCACCTTTGACGGGCTGTTGCTGCAAACGGTGGATGTGGCGCAGGCTTACCAATCCGGGGCATTGAAGTTTGAAGGCGATCCCAGCGCAATTGCCGCGATGTTTGGCGCGCTCGACAAGCCAGAGATGACCTTCAACGTCGTGACGCCCTGACGGCTAGAGCAGCCCGAGCGCCATGATGTGCGCCCGGGCGGCGTCGGCATCGGTAAAATGATGGCCGACAAAGCCATGGGCGTCGGCGGCCGCGGCGTTGTCTTCGCGATCGTCCAGAAACAGCCCGGCCTTGGGGGCAAGGCCGAATCGGGCGCGTGCCAGATGGAAGATTGCCGGGTCGGGCTTCACCAATCGTTCCGCGCCCGAGACGACAATGTCGCGAAAGCGATCAAAGATGTGCGCCTCTCGTGCCCGAAAGGGCGGCCAGAATTCTTGGCTGAAATTGGTAATGCCGAAAATCGGCACGCCAGCGGCGTCGAGTTCTTCCACCAGCTCTATCATGCCGGGGACAGGGCCTGTGATGGTGTCATTAAAGCGGTCGGCCCAGATCAGGATCAGGTCCCGATAATGGGGAAAACGCGCGATCAGTTCGGCACTTGTTTCGGCAAAGGGGCGGCCAGCATCATGCTGGAAATGCCAATCTGGGGTGACGACGTTCTCCAAAAACGCATCAAGCGCCCGATCCTCTGGGATCAGGCGCTCGTAAAGAGCTTTAGGGCTCCAGCGGTACAGGACGTTTCCGACGTCGAAGACGACGGCGGAGACCGCCATGGGCAATTAGCCCTGGCGCGCCTTGAAACGCTTCTGCGTCTTGTTGATGACGTAGGTGCGGCCGCGACGACGGATCACGCGGTTATCCCGGTGGCGGTCCTTGAGCGACTTGAGCGAGTTGCGGATCTTCATGATCGCTTGCCTGTTCTAAAACAAAGGTTGGAATTTGAAGGCTGCCGCCTAATGATCGGCTTGGTTAAAGTCAAGGCGATCCGCCAGATGAGAAGGACTTTACGTGCGTCCTGTGCATTTCTTGCCCTTATTGCTGGCCCTTACAGGCTGTGCGGCCTCGATTCCGCCCGTTCAAGTTACCCGTTTCCACATTGCAGGGGCGCCCGCATCGGCACCAGTTGTCCTAGAGGCTGGGGAAGGCATGGCGGGCGATTCGCTGGAATTTCGGACCTATGCAGCGGCCGTTCAGCGAGAGCTGGCCCGGCTGGGCTTTGGGACGCAAGGCCAGCCTGTCTATCGCGTGATGGTGCAGCAGACACAAAGCCAGCGCGTGGCAACGCCGCAGTCGCCCGTTTCCATTGGCCTTGGCGGCGCGGTCGAATTGGGTCTGCGCCCAGATTTGGGCATTGGCGGCGCGAACCGCATATGGATCCATACCCGCTTAGCGGTTCAGATGAAGCGGGTCGCAGATGGCGCTGTTGTCTGGGAAGGGCGCGCTGAAACCGAAGCCCCGCAAAATGCGCCCGCCAGCCAGCCCGGCCTTGCCGCAGATAAGTTGGCGCGCGCCCTGTTTCAGGGCTTTCCGGGTGAATCTGGAAGCACTATCAAGGCCCCATGACGATCCATATCAGCGCCGGCTTTGACAGCGGCAATATTCTGGTCTCCGCCCTCAATGGGGACACGGCCGATCTGGAAATCCGCAAGGATGCCCAGTCCGATTTCTATCAATGGTTCCACTTTCGGGTCACGGGGGCGAAGGGCCGCCAGATCACGCTGCGAATCACCAATTGCGGCGAGTCGGCCTATCCGGGTGGATGGGCTGGCTATCGCGCCCGTTGGTCGGAGGATCGGACCGATTGGCGCTGTGCGCAAACCCATTATGCCGATGGCGTTTTGACGATCACCCATGTGCCCCAAAGCGATTCGATCTGGTTTGCGTATTTTGCGCCCTATTCAATGGAGCGGCATTTTGATCTGGTGCAGCGGATTGCGGCCCAGCCCGGCGTCAGTCTGATTGAATTGGGTCAGACGCTGGATGGCCGCCCGCTCGATATGCTGCGCATGGGCAAAGGCGCAAAGCAAGTCTGGCTCTATGCGCGCCAGCATCCCGGCGAGACGATGGCCGAATGGTGGATGGAAGGCGCGCTGGAAATGCTGACCGACGCAGCAGACCCCATCGCAAAGGCGCTGCGTGAGGAATGCACTCTGCACGTTGTGCCCAATATGAACCCAGATGGGTCCGCGCGCGGTCATTTGCGCACCAATGCTGTCGGCATAAACCTGAACCGCGAATGGGCAGACCCTAGCGCAGAACGATCCCCAGAAGTCTTGTGCGTCCGCAATGAAATGGATCGCACAGGCGTGCATTGGGCCATGGACGTGCATGGGGATGAAGCCATCCCCGCCAACTTCATCGCAGGCTTTGAAGGCATCCCCAATTGGACAGATGATCAGGGCCAGCGTTTCTATGCCTATCGGGACGCGTTGGCGGCACGCACGCCCGATTTCCAGACGCAGCTGGGTTACCCCAAATCCGCCCCCGGCAAAGCCAATCTCACCATGTCGACCAACCAGCTTGCCAACCGCTTCGCCCATCTGGGCTGCGTGTCGATGACGCTGGAAATGCCGTTCAAGGATCATGACAGTCATCCGGATGGCGAACGCGCCTGGTCCCCGGCGCGGTGCAAGCAGTTGGCGCGGGATTGTTTGGCCGTGCTCGCCGATAGCCTCTGAACGCTTTGTTGACGTGAAAAGACCTCCGCCCCGGGGGCGTGGGGCGGAGGTCAAACAAGCGTTCGTCACGCTGGTCTTCGGTGCCGGAGGGGTAACAGGGGGGGAATCCCATCTGGTCTACCGCGAAGACATGATCCGTCTAGCACCGTGATCCTGTCCCCAGAATGAATGGCCGTTTAGCGGCGTGGTCCTTTGGGGCGCGGGTCGCGCCAGAAGAACGTTCTATCGGAAATCGGCACGTTAAACCGCTGGTTGGAGAGGCGGATTGTGGTGCGGTTGTTCTGCGAATCCAAGGCTGTCCACCCTTCCAGCAGCAGGCCCGCCGGTGCGTCGCCCCTTTGGGTGAAGGTCATCGTGATGGTTCCATATTCCGGGTGCTTGGGGTCGCGGGCTTCAACAAGGATCAGCCGGGAATTGGTGCTGGGGATCAGACGGGCAAATCCCGACAGGTTCTTTCGGGGGTCCAATAGGACACCCAAAGGGGTGTTTCCAATGGGCCAACGCTGCACCTGCTTCACCGAATAATCGATAAAGGTAAGCGCGCTCCCGTCCCCGACGATCAGGATCGGGACATTGGGTTGATATTGAAAGCGCACCTTGCCGGGCCGTTTCAGGCTCAGCGCGCCTGAAATGGTTTTGCCGCTACGGTCCGTCTGCGCGAAATCCGCCGTCATCGAGGTGACGGCGCGCAAATGGTTCTGCACGTCCGCAAGCGTTGCTGCCTGCACCGAAACGGGCAGGCTGATCACAAGGGCGGACAAGAACAGGGGCAGGGGGGATTTCGTCATCTTGGTAAATTCCATCATCGTCGCGCTATGGGGGCCGCGGCTTGAACCTTGACTGAATTGTCAGATCGCGTGGCCGTCCGGGTCGATCAGCACCTCACGTCGGCCTACATGGTCGGGCCGGCTGACCTTGCCTTCATTTTCCATCCGCTCGATCAACCGTGCTGCCGAGTTATAGCCGATCCGCAACTGACGCTGGATATAGCTGGTAGAGGCTTTTTGGCTTTCGGCCACGACCTGAAGCGCGCGGCGGTAAATCTGGTCTTCTGCCGAGTCTTCGCCCGATGGCGCGCCATCCATATCCCAACTGCCCTCTTCGGGCTCTTCGGTGACAGCCTGAATATAATCCGGCTTTCCTTGCCCGCGCCAATGGTCGGCCACGGCGCGGACCTCCTCATCCGATACAAAGGGGCCGTGGACGCGGGCGATCTGCTTTCCGCCGGGCATATAGAGCATATCGCCCTTGCCCAGCAGTTGCTCCGCCCCTTGTTCGCCCAAGATGGTTCGGCTGTCGATTTTCGAGGTGACGGCAAAGCTGATCCGGGTCGGCAAATTGGCCTTGATGACGCCGGTGATGACGTCAACCGAGGGGCGCTGCGTTGCCATGATCAGGTGGATGCCAGCAGCCCGCGCCTTTTGCGCGAGACGCTGGATCAGAAATTCCACTTCCTTGCCCGCGGTCATCATCAGGTCGGCCAATTCGTCGACGATGACGACAATTTGAGGCAGCGGCTGATAATCCAGCTTTTCTTCTTCGTAGATTGGCTGACCGGTGACTGCATCATAACCGGTCTGCACGCGCCGCCCCAGCGAGGCCCCCTTGGCTTGGGCTGTCCGAACCTTTTCATTGTAGCTCGACAGGCTGCGCACACCGATAGAGGCCATCATGCGATAGCGGTCTTCCATCTGCTCCACCGCCCATTTCAAGGCACGGATCGCCTTGGCAGGCTCTGTCACGACGGGGGACAAGAGGTGCGGAATATCGTCATAGATGCTCAGTTCCAGCATCTTGGGATCGATCATGATCATCCGACACTGATCGGGCGTCAGCCGATAGAGCAGCGACACGATCATGGCATTCAGCCCGACGGACTTACCCGATCCCGTCGTCCCGGCGACCAGCAAATGCGGCATCGGCGCGAGGTCGGCAATCACCGGGTCGCCCGCGATGTTTTTGCCCAGCACAATCGGCAATTGCCCCGCTTGTTCGCCAAAGCTTTCGCTGGCGATCAGTTCGTGCAGGACAACGCTTTCCCGCTTCTGGTTCGGCAGTTCGATGCCAATCACGGTCCGGCCCGGAATGGTTGCAACACGCGCGGACAGGGCAGACATATTGCGCGCGATATCGTCGGCCAGCTGGATCACGCGGCTCGCCTTGATGCCCGATGCCGGTTCCAGTTCGTACATCGTCACAACCGGCCCGGGGCGGACTTCAACAATCTGGCCCTTCACATGGAAGTCATCCAGCACCGTTTCCAGCAACCGGGCATTGCGTTCCAGCGCGGCCTTGTCGAGGCTCTCGCCAGAGGACGGGGGCGCCGCCTGCAGCAGGTCAAGCGGCGGCAGCGCATAGCTGTCGCCCAAGGGCAAAGTCGGTTGGTCCTTGGTCTTGGCAGATTTGCGCGGGGCAGGTGCCGGTTTGTCCGCGATGACGGGCTTTGGCTTTGGCTCTGCGATAATGGGCGTCCGCGGTTCGGGCGGGGGGAGTGCCTGTGCGCCTTCTTCGGCGTCGAATGCGGCGTCTAGTGCATCATCGAAAGGCACTTTGGTGGGGGGCAGGCCGCGCGGAGCCGCCCGGTTCTTGCGCCGCAGCAACCAATCCCGTTCCTCTGGCGTCAGCCCTAGGCTGAAATACCAAATCAGCATCGCTGCAAGGATGATGAAGATGGCTGCGGCATAGCGGGCCATACCAATCCAAGGGGCTGGGGGGGCAAGGCTGATTAGCCAGTCAATTGTCTTGGCGCTGGTCATGCCAATCGCGCCGCCAATCGTGGCAGGTAGCGTCTCGATGGTATGCGGGTTGAATTGATTGAGCGCGATGTCGATCAGGATGATCGCGGCCAATGTGCCCAATAGTCGCCCCTGCCAACCCGTGATGGGGTTTTTCCGCCACAGCCGCCGGGCGTGGATCAGCAGTTGCGGCACAAAGAGCCCAGTCGCCGGGCCAAGGGTGAAGAGTAAAAGATCGGCAACCCATGCCCCCGGCTCTGCCAGAAGATTGGCCGCAGGTCCGCCCGCAGCGGTGTTTAGCGAGGGGTCGCTGGGGTGGTAGGACAGGAGCGCCAGCGTTAGCAGGACAGCAGAGGTGACAAGCGTCAGCGCACCCAGAATGGACCCGCTGCGAACCGCGCCTTTCTTGATCGAGTCACGCCAGTTGGGCGCTCGGGATGCCATGCCGCGCCTCCTTTGACTGGCCTGCGCAAATATCTGTCGGCCCTCATGCGCTAGGCCCGGAGTCTCCGTCAAGGGTTGAGGCCGTTAAGGGTAGAGCCGGTTCGGCGTGTTTGAGGCAACTTGTTTCAGACAAGGGGCCGCCGTAAGGCGATGGGCATGACTAAGCATGACGTCCTTATCTTGGGTGGCGGCCTGATCGGCCAGACCATGGCGCTGGCGCTGGACCGGCATGGCTTGCGGTCGGTTGTCGTGGATCCGGTCGATCCCGAAACCACGCTGACCACCGACTTTGACGGGCGGGTGACAGCGATTTCATCCAGCAGCTGGAAACTGTTCGATGCGTTGGGCCTTGGCCCTTTGATGCGTGGGCAGGCGTGCCCGATTGCCCGGATTGAGGTGCGCGATGGTGCGGCGGGCGCCCCGCTGGATTTTCAGTCTGACGACGACGATGACGCCCTTGGTCTGATGCTGGAAAACCGGGTGCTGCGCCGCGCGCTATGGCTGCTGATCCAGCAAGCCCCCCATGTCACGCGGCGCTATGGCCATCAGGCGGTGACGCTTGATCGGGGGCCAAATGGCGTGACAGCACAGCTTGACGACGGCGAAGTGCTGTCGGCACCCTTGGTGCTGGTGTGCGAAGGCCGCCATTCAACAACCCGCGCCGCTGCCGGTATTCCGGTTGCCGCCTGGGATTATGCGTCGATGAGCATCGTCACCGCGATGGACCATAGCCTGCCGCATGGCGGGACGGCGCACCAAATTTTCTATCCCGGTGGCCCGGTGGCGCTGCTGCCGATGAACCCGGGGACGCGTTCTGCCCTGGTCTGGTCGCTGCCAGAGGCGGACGCCAAGGCCATGGCCAAGCTGGGCGAGCGCGCCTTTCTGGCTGAAGTGGATCGGGCAACGGGCGGCTTGTTGGGGGATATGCGCTTGGTTGCGCCGCGTGCCGTCTATCCGCTTCAATTCCGGCACACAGCCAAGATGACGGACCACCGGCTGGCGCTGGTCGGCGATGCCGGGCACGGCATTCACCCAATTGCAGGGCAAGGCTTCAACCTCGGCTTGCGCGATGTCGCGGCGCTGACGGAAGTGTTGGTGGAAGGCGCGCGCTTGGGCTTGGATCTGGGCGATGCCCAGTTGCTTGCGCGCTATCAGCGGTGGCGCAGCGCCGATGTGATGGCGGTGACGCTTGCCTGTGATACGCTGGTCCGGCTGTTCGGCATCAAGGGCCGGGTGGCCCGGGCGGTGCGGCGCTTGGGGCTGGGTGCGGTGCAACGTGCCAAGCCGTTGAAAGACCTGTTCATGTCTGAAGCCCGCGGCGAAAGCGGGGCGCTTCCCGTGATGCTGACAGGGGTAACGGTCTAACGCGTTCTGCCGCCAGCGGGGACCGGGTCGCGTCTACAGCAACCCGGCGGCGCGATAGCTTTGGGCGGTTGCCCGTAACCCGGCAAGCGTCTCCACCTCGGGGGTCCAAATGGCTGGGTCGGGCCGCTTGGCCGGGTCAATCCGCCAATCCGGGTGGCAGAAATAGCTGACCCGATCCGCCGTCAATTTGGCGCTATCCCCGCGAAACAGGCGGTCAAGCTTTGCGCCCAAGCGCAGCACAGGGCGCGGCGTGGACAGCACCAGCGCCCGCCGTCCAACCGCTTGGGCAATCGCCTTTGCAACGCGGCGGTTGGTCCAGCCGCCGGGCGCGTTGTCATCGACTTCAAGGATAGCGCCTTTGACTGTGCCGGGGGCGGTAAGCGCCAGCAGCAACCGCGACAAATCGGCAGCATGGATCAGCGAGACCGCGCCTTCGGGGGGAATAAGGACAAAGCCTGATTTGGCCATGCGGAACATTTCCAGCGTGTCCATGTCGCCCGGGCCATAGACCCAAGGGGGGCGAACCATCACCCAATCAAGGCCACTCTCGGCCACCCGCGTTTCGGCCTCGGCTTTGGACCAGCCATAGATCGACAGGTCAGGCGCGCGCGCGGCCAGCGACGACACATGGATAAAGCGGGGGATGCCCGCGGCCTTTGCGGCGTTCACCATCGCTTGGGTACCGGCCACATTGCCGCGCACAAAGCCCGCCCGGTCGGGCGCGTTCACAACGCCTGCGACATGTAGGACGGCATCCGCACCTGCCACCAAGGCGGACAGGCTTTCGGGATTGTCCAGCGCGCCGGCCACCCATGTCAGTCCGGGCGTATCCGGCTGGGGTCGCCGCGTCAGGGCGCGCACGTCAAAGCCTTGCGCCACGGCCAGACGGCGCAGCGTGCTGCCTACAAAACCCGTCGCACCCGTGATGGCGAGGGTCTTGGCCATCAGAGGATCACCATATGGTCCCGGTGGATCAGCGCGGCCCGCGGCGCATAGCCCAACAGCTCGGCCAGTGCTTCGCTGCGCTTGCCGCAGATCCGCATAGCATCCTGCGCATCATATTCGGAAAGGCCGCGGGCAAGGGTCTGGCCGTCGGCGGCCACAATATCCACGACATCCCCGCGCGAAAACTTGCCTTCGACCCGCGTGGCCCCGGCGGGCAGCAGGCTGGCGCCGCTGGTCAACGCCTTTGCGGCTCCGGCGTCAATGTGGATGCGGCCCTTGGCCGTCAGGCGACCTGCCAGCCAGGCCTTGCGGGCTGTCTGGGTTTCAGCGCCCGCAAAAACAGTGCCGCAATCGCCCCCGGCCAGCCGCGCCAGCGGGTGATCATGAAGGCCGGAAACGATCACCAGCGCGGCCCCAGCAGCATTGGCGATCCGCGCGGCTTCGATCTTGGAAGCCATGCCGCCCGATCCCATGCCCGAAGAGCTTTCGGCGGCGGCCATCGCCTGGATGCGGCTATCGACCCGCGCGACATGGGGGATGCGTTCGGCGTTCGGGTCGCGCGACGGGTCGGCGGTGAAGAGCCCATCGACATCCGACAAAAGCACCACGGCTTGCGCGCCCGACGCCTGCGCAATGCGCGCGGCCAGCCGATCATTATCACCAAAGCGGATTTCTTCGGTAGCGACTGAATCATTTTCATTGATCACGGGCACCACGCCAAGGCCCAACAGTCGTTCCAGCGTGGCGGCCGCGTTCAAATAGCGTCGCCGGTCTTCCAGATCGTCCAGCGTGACAAGGATTTGCGCGGCCGTCATCCCCTTGGCCGCCAGCAGATCGGCCCAGCATTGGGACAATGCGATTTGCCCCGTTGCAGCCGCGGCTTGCGCGTCTTCCAAGCTGGCCCGGCCACCTTTGGCAAGGCCAAGGCGGCGGGCCCCCAGCGCAATCGCACCCGAAGAGACGATAACGATTTGTTGGCCGGCAGCGCGGGCGGCAGCAATATCATCGACCACGGTCTGCAGCCAGTCGCGGCGCACCTCGCCATTGGGATCAACCAACAGCGACGACCCGATCTTCAGGACAAGCCGGGAACAGGTGGCAGGGCTCAAAGCGGCGACCACCCCGTTTCCTCCTGCCCATCCTCCCCCTTGGCGATCCGTGCGGCATTGCCCACGGCCTCGACCAGTCGGTCGAGAATCTCGGGAATGCCTTTACCACTGACGCCCGACAGCAGCATGATTTCGCCTTTGCTTGCGCGCTTTAGCTTGGTGGCAAGCTTCTTCACCTCGGCAGGGTCAACCGCGTCGATCTTGTTCAAGCCGATGATTTCGGTCTTGTCGGTCAGGTCCGCGCCATATTTTTCCAGTTCCTTGCGGACAATCTTATACGCGCCCACCGGATCATCGCCGCTGGCGTCGACCAGATGCAGGATCACGCGGCATCGCTCAATATGGCCCAAAAAGCGGTCGCCAATGCCCGCCCCTTCCGCGGCGCCTTCGATCAGCCCCGGAATATCAGCAAGGACGAACTCGCGTCCCTTATGGCTGACCACGCCCAATTGCGGGCGGACCGTTGTGAAGGGGTAGGCCCCGACCTTCGCCTTGGCGTTGGACACCGCGTTGATGAAGGTGGATTTGCCCGCATTGGGCAGACCGACCAGACCGGCATCGGCCAGCAATTTCAGCCGCAGCCAGACCCACATTTCTTCGCCCGGCCACCCCATGCCATGCTGGCGCGGGGTGCGGTTGGTGGATGTTTTATAGCTGGCATTGCCGCGCCCGCCATCGCCGCCACGCAGAAAGACGACGCGTTTGCCCGGCTCTGTAAAGTCGGCAAGTATGTGTTCGCGATCTTCGGAGATGATCTGCGTGCCGATGGGGACTTTGATAACCAGATCATCCCCGCCCGCGCCGGTGCGGTTAGAGCCCGCGCCATTTTGGCCGCGCGGGGCCTTAAAATGCTGGGTATAGCGAAAGTCGATCAGGGTGTTCAGGCCTTCAACCGCTTCAAAGACGATGTCGCCGCCTTTGCCGCCATTGCCCCCATCAGGGCCGCCATATTCGATATATTTTTCGCGCCGGAACGACACAGCGCCCGGCCCGCCAGCGCCCGAGCGAATGTAAATCTTGGCTTGATCCAGAAAATGCATGGCTCCCCCTTTAGGCGAAACCGCGCAAATGGGAAGGGCGGGGGCTTTGCGGGCGTCTTTCTGTCTTTATTCCCCCTCAGCGGGTATCCGTCCCGACAGGCGTGGTGATGCCATCATCAGTCGCGCCGCAATCTCACGCGCCGCATCGCGCGGGAGGCCCAGCGATCGGGCCAGCGGCTCGCCCAGCAGCGCATCGCCCATTGCCAGAAGAACAAGCGTCAGCGTGTCTTCCTGCATGGATTTATCGGGCTGGCCTTGGCCGATTTCGTCAACCAGTTCGTGGATCGCATCGACCACGGGGTTCATGGCATTTTCATTGCCGGACAGGATCATCCAGGTCGCCAATTGTCCGGCGCCCTGCTTGTCAAAGGCATCGAACACCATGTTGACGACCCGGGCGGGGTCTGGCGCGGCGCTATCATTTTCCAGAAGGATTTCGGCAATCGAATCGCAAACTGTCCCGGCCAGATGCGCCGCCAACGCCATTTGCAGTCCGGCGGCAGAGCCAAAATGGTGCAGCAAATTGGCATGGGTGCGCCCCATGCGCGCCGCAACCGCCTTTAACGTCACGGCCTGAGGGCCGGATTCCATCAAGATTGCACTGGCCGCCTCTAGCGCGGCGGCGCGGCTTTCTTCGGGAGAGAGGCGTCTGCGTTCTATTGACATTGCTGTAAGTAACCCCTAATTCCGCCGCTTGAGGAGATTCGCGCATGACCGCTACCGCCATCAAGACCCCCGCAGACCTGACCATCACGCCCCGCGATCGGCGCTTTGGCCGGAATACGGCGCAGCGCCGTTGGTGGGCTGGCGGAGATCCTTTTGCAACGGCTTTCTACAACGCTCTGTCCGTCACCTTCCCCAAAGGCGAGGCGATGTTCATCGAAGCGGTCAAGGCCTTCCGGGAGGGTGTATCGCCCAAGCTGGAGCAGGAGATTCGGGCCTTTGTAAGTCAAGAAGTCATGCACACGCGTGAGCATGTCGCTTTTAACAGCCGCGTCGAAGAAGCGGGCTATGACATCCGCTTTCTGAACGACCAGATCAACCATGTGATGGACTTCATCAAAACACGGCCGCAGATCGTCAATCTGTGCGTGACCATGGCGCTGGAACATTACACTGCGATCATGGCCAAGCAGTTTCTGGAAGACCCGCAGACCTTCGCCAATGCCGACCCTGAACAGGCCGAGATGTGGAAATGGCACGCGATTGAGGAAATTGAGCATAAGGGTGTGGCCTATGACACCTGGTTGCACGCCACCCGCGACTGGAGCCGCTGGAAGCGGTGGCGGATGAAGTCCACCTCGATGCTATTGGTGTCGATTAACTTCTGGAAGAACCGCTATGAAGGGATGCTCCATTTGCTGGCGCAGGATGGCATTACCGGCTGGCAGGCACATCGCGGGCTGATCTGGTTCTTGCTGGGACGGCCGGGAACGCTGCGCAAGCTCTTCTTGCCATGGCTCACCTATTTTCTGCCGGGCTTCCATCCATGGAACGAGGATGATCGTCATCTCATCGGCACGTTTGACAGCGCTTATGAAGCCGCGCGTTCCCCGATGACGGCGGCGGCCTGATCGGCTATCAGGCGCGCATGACTGTCGCGCCGCAGATTTCAACCGACCGCCTTATTCTGGCCCCGCTCTCGCTCGCGCATTGGGATGCCTATGCTGCGGCTTGGGCGGACCCGCAATTGACCGCCTTTATTGGCGGCAAGCCGCGCTCCCGGCAGGAAAGCTGGACGAAGTTTACGCAGGCAGCCGGGCTGTGGCCGCTTTTGGGCTATGGCTATTGGGCCTTTCTGGATCGCACCGATGGGCGATTTCTGGGCAATGGCGGGCTGGCGGCTTTCGAACGCGGGATCCCGGAACTGGAGGGCTACCCCGAAGCCGGTTGGGCCTTTGTGCCGGCAGCTTGGGGGCAGGGCCTGGCGACCGAAGCGATGTCGGCCGTTCTGCATTGGGCAGATGCGACGCTGGGTGCAGAAATCCGCTGCATCATCGATCCGGGCAATGTCGCCTCGCACCGGGTCGCGGCAAAGCTGGGTTTTGAGGCCTTTGCGCACAGCGATGGGGCCTTGGGCACAGTCGTCGTCTATCAACGTCCATTACCCCGGGCGTAAGTGCTGGGCTTGCCCTTCGGGTTGCGCACGTTAGAAGCCGATAAATGGACAGAATTCTTATCCGCGGCGGCAATCGCCTGAAGGGCCGCATCCCGATTTCCGGCGCCAAGAACTCGGCATTGACGCTCTTGCCCTGTGCGTTGCTGACCGATGAGCCGCTGACGCTGCGCAATTTGCCGCGTCTGGCTGATGTCGACAGCTTTGGCCATTTGCTGAACCAGCTTGGCTGCTCGACGATGGTCGAAGGTGCACGGCCCGAAGATTTTGGCCGCGTGATGACGCTGCGGGCGGGCAAGGTCACTGCGACCATGGCGCCCTATGACATTGTGCGAAAGATGCGCGCGTCCATCCTTGTGCTGGGGCCGCTTTTGGCGCGCGCTGGGGAGGCGACGGTTTCGTTGCCCGGCGGCTGCGCCATTGGCAACCGCCCGATCGACCTGCACTTGAAGGCGCTTGAGGCCTTTGGGGCCGAAATTGAAACAACCGCCGGCTATGTCACCGCGCGGGCCAAGGGTGGCCGCTTGCCCGGCGGCACAATCGTTTTTCCGGTGGTGTCGGTTGGCGCAACGGAAAACGCGCTGATGGCGGCGGTGCGCGCCAAGGGCACCTGCATCATCGAAAACGCCGCGCGTGAACCTGAAATTGTTGATCTGTGCCGACTGCTGGTGGCGATGGGCGCGCATATTGACGGAATTGGCACTGAAAAGCTGATCGTCGAAGGCGTCGATCGCCTGCATGGCGCGACCTATGCCGTGATGCCCGACCGGATCGAAGCGGGCAGCTATGCCTGTGCTGTCGGTCTGGCGGGTGGCGAAGTGGAACTCGATGGCGCCTGTGCGGACGATATGCACGCGACATTGGCCGCGCTGCGCGAAGCGGGCGTATCGGTGACCGAACACCGTAACGGCATTACCGTCGCCTCGGACGGACAGTTGAAGCCGCTGACGCTGTCGACGGCGCCCTATCCTGGATTTGCCACCGATATGCAGGCGCAGTTCATGGCGATGCTGTTGAAAGCGGATGGCGCCAGCGTGCTGACCGAAACCATTTTCGAAAACCGCTATATGCACGTGCCCGAACTGGCGCGCATGGGCGCGGACATTCAGGTCAAGGGGCGCACCGCCGTTGTGAAGGGCGTGAAGCGCCTTGTTGGTGCGCCGGTTATGGCAACCGACCTGCGCGCGTCGATGAGCCTGATCATCGCGGGGCTTGTCGCCGATGGCGAAACGCAGGTTGCCCGTGTCTACCACCTCGATCGCGGCTATGAACGGCTGGAAGAAAAGCTATCCGCCGTTGGGGCCGATATCGAACGGGCCAGCGACGGTTAAAACCCCATATCCACCGCGTGCAGCGCAAGGCCGACCAGCCCGCCGACAAGCGTGCCGTTGAGCCGGATATATTGCAGATCGCGCCCCACCGCCGCTTCGATCCGGTCGGTCACTTTTTGCACGTCCCAGCTGCGGATCGTATCCGAGACAAGGCGAACAATGCCATCGCCATAGCTGGCGGCTGCGCCGACCGCTGCGCGGCGGGCAAAGCGATTGATTGTGTCGCGCAGGCGTGCATCGCTTTGGACCGTTTCCCCCAATTGACGCAGCGTTTCGCCCATGCGTCCCGCCATCGCCCGGTCTGGGTCGCGCGCTGCCTTCAAGAGCGCGGCACGGCCCTGTTGCCACAGGCCGTCAATCCAACTCTGCATCGCGGGGTTGGCGATGATCTCGGCCTTCAAATCGTTGATCCGCGCCTGTAGGGCGGCATCATGCTGCAGGTCATGGGCCAGCTCTGCCAGCAGGTCGTCTGCCTTTTGACGCAGCGGGTGGCCCGGGTCATCCGCCATATCAGCCGCCAGTTTATTGAGGCCCGATATCACGGCATTGGCGACATTTTCATCCAGCCCCGTCCAGCGCAGCAGGCGGCCCGCCCGGTCATGCACCATATCGCGAATGACGTCTTCATTGGCCGCGATGACCAGGCTGGCGCGGTTGATCAGGCCATCGAGCAAGGGCACGTGACGGCCTTCGCGCATGGCGGCGGCCAAGAGCTGTCCCAGTAAGGGCGCGCCCTCCAACCGGCGCAGACGATCCCCCAAAGCGGCCTTGGCCATGGTGCCCAGCCGGTGATCGTCCAGCGCTTCCAAAATATCGGCCAAAAGCCGCGACGCGCCGTCGCGCAGCCGGCCATTGCCGCCTCCGGTGGGGTTGGCCAGAAAACGCCCCGCCGCACCTGCCATGTCCAGCCCGTACATCCGCCGGGCGACAACAGCCGGGGTCAGGAAATTGTCGCGCAAAAAGGCGGCAAGCGCGTCGCCGATCCGATCTTTATTTTGGGGGATGATCGCGGTGTGGGGGATAGGCAGACCCAGCGGGCGGCGGAACAGGGCGGTAACGGCAAACCAATCGGCCAGCCCCCCAACCATCGCCGCTTCGGCAAAGGCCTTCACATAGCCAAGTGTGGGGCTCAGCGCAGGATAGGCTTGCGCCAGCCAACGCACGCCGACAACAAGGCTTGCCATCGCAATCAGCAAAGCTGTTGCCATGCGCTTCATGCGCACCGCCTCGTTGGCGCCAAAGGGCGTGCCGGGGCGCGGTCGCGCAAGAAAGCGTGCTGCGGGTCGGGCTATGGGGTTACTCCGCCGCTTCCGGGCTCAGGTCCCGCCGCAACAGCCGCGCCTTAAGCCGTGCCAGGAACCGGTCTGGCAGCAGACGCGGCGGCGAGCCATCGGCGGTCGCATGGCCACTGGTTGTCAGGTGATGGCGCAGCCAAGGCCCGATCCGCGCTTCAAAGCCAACGGCAAGACTGAAGCTGGCCGGGACGATCAAAAGGGTCAGGAAGGTGGACACGATCAGCCCCCCGATCACCGTCACACCCATGGGCTGGGCAAAGGATCCGTCGCCGGTCAGCGCCAGCGCTGTTGGGACCATGCCGGCAACCATGGCAACCGTGGTCATGACGATTGGCTGGGCACGTTTGTGGCCTGCATCCATAATCGCTTCAAAGCGGGGCACGCCCTTGTTCATTTCTTCCAGCGCGAAATCGATCAGCAGGATCGAGTTTTTGGCGACGATGCCAAACAGCATCAAGATGCCGATCAGCACGGGCATGGAAATCGCAAAGCCAACAATCTTCAACGCAATTAGCCCGCCCAAGGGGGCCAGCAACAAAGAGCCCATGTTGACGAGTGGCGGCACGAAGCGATGATACAAGAGCACCAGCACGGCAAAGACCGCGGCGATGCCCGTCAGACACGCAATCAGGAAGTTGCTCACCATTTCCTGCTGCCAGCGGGCGTCGCCCAGCGTCAGGCGAGTCACGCCCTGAGGCAAGTCCTTCATGGCAGGCAAGCCGTTGATCGCGGCCATAGCCTGGCTGTTGACAAAGGGCTTGCCCGTCTTGGGGTCAACCGCATAGTCCGCGCCGATGGAAATCCGGCGGCTCTGGTTGGACCGCTGGATCGTCGTGGGGCCGGCGCCGAACGAGATTTGGGCCACAGTCTTCAAAGGGACAGAGCCGCCCGTCGCGGTGGGCACCGGCAGGTTTTCTAGCGTGGACAGGTTACGCCGCGACTCTTCGGACAAGGACACCCGGATCGGGACCTGACGATCCGACAGCGAGAATTTGGCGCTGTTCTGATCAATGTCGCCAATGGTTGCGATGCGGATCGTTTGCGATAGCGCGGCCGTCGTCACGCCCAAGCTGGCGGCAAGGTCTGCCCGCGGCTTGATCGTGATTTCCGGGCGCAGCATATCGCCGCCTATGCGTGGCGCTGTGATTTCCTTCAGCCCCCGCATCTGTTCTGCCACCAATTGCGCCGTGCTTTGCAGCAGGGCCGGGTCACTTCCGCCCAAGGTGATGGTAATGTCGCGTCCAGAAAAGCCGCCGGTCTGGGATTGGAAAGTCACGCGGGCGTCCGCGATTTCGGTAAACTTCTTGCTCCATTTTTTCTGGAACTCGTCCGATGTCATGTCGCGATCGGCATTGAGGCGGAGATAAATATTGGCGCGCGCCGGATCAATATCGGCAAAGGCGGCAATGACCTCGGGCGCCTCGCGCTTCAACTGGTCTTGAATGCCTTGGGCGACAGCCTCGGTTTGCTTCAAGGTGGTGCCCGGCACCATTTCGACCCGGATTTGCGCATAGTCGAAATTCATTGTCGGCTGGAACTGGAAGGGCAGCATCGACACCATGACAACCGTCATCACCAACGCGCCAAAGCCACCAACAACAACCCAGCGACGGTTGACCAAGGTCCAGCGCAAGATCTGCATATAGCGATCCATCAATGGGCCTTCGCCATGCTTTTCTTCGCCATGGGCCTTCAGGAAATAGGCAGCGATCATCGGCGTGATCATCCGCGCGACGGCCAGCGACAGCAGCACGGCGGCCACAACCGTAAATCCGAAATTCTTGAAGAATTGGCCAGAGACGCCCGGCATCATGCCGACGGGCATGAACACGGCGACAATCGAGAAGGTCGTTGCCACCACCGCAAGGCCAATTTCATCCGCGGCATCGATCGATGCCTGATAGGCGGATTTGCCCATACGCATATGGCGCACAATATTTTCGATCTCCACGATCGCATCATCCACCAAGACGCCCGCCACAAGGCTGAGCGCCAGCATGGAAATGCCGTTGAGGCTGAAGCCCAACAATTCCATGAACCAGAAGGTTGGGATGGCAGACAGGGGGATGGCAATGGCCGAGATAATCGTCGCGCGCCGATCCCGCAGGAACAGCCACACCACCAGCACCGCCAGAATAGCGCCCTCGATCATCGACGATAACGACGATTCATACTGCGCCTTGGTATAATCCACGGTGGTATAAAGCTCGGTGAAATGGATCTTGGGATTTTCCTTCTGGATCTTTGCCAGTTCCTTCCACACCGCGTCATAGACTTTTACATCCGAGGCGCCCTTGGCGCGTTGGATGGAAAAGCTCAGCACCTGCCGCCCGTTCATCGTCGAAAGCGTGCGCTGCTCACCATAAAGGTCGCGCACATCGGCAATGGCAGACAGCTTTACAAAGCGCCCGCCGCCCAGCGCGATATTGGTTTCGCCCAAGGCATAGGCGTTGCGCGCATTCCCCAAAACACGCACCGACTGTTCCGCCCCGGCAATTTCTGTGCGGCCACCGGCGGCGTTTATGTTGCTTTGGCGCAATTGGCTGTTCACCTGCGCCGCGGTGATGCCCAGCGCTTGCAGCTTGACCGGGTCAAGGATCACACGGATTTCGCGGCTCACCCCGCCGGACCGGCTGACAGCGGCAATGCCGGCAATACCTTGCAGTCGCTTCACGACGACATCGTCGACATACCAGCTGAGCTGTTCCAGCGACATATCGACCGCTTCTGCCGAGATATAGGCAATCGGTTCGCCTGTTGTGTCGACGCGGTTGACCTGCGGTTCCAAAATGCCATCGGGCAGGTCGCTTCTGACCTTGGTCAAGGCGTCGCGAATGTCGTTGACGCCGCGGTCAATATCGGTGCCCAGCTGGAACTGGACAAAGGTCATCGACGTGCCTTCGCGCACGGTGGAGTTGATCTCGTCCACGCCGTTGATCGACCGCAGCGAGGCCTCAACGATCTGCGTGACCTGTTTTTCCAACTCGGTCGGGGCGGCCCCTGGCTGGCTGATGATGACTTGCGCGCCGGGAAATTCGATATCCGGATTGTTGTTCACGTCCATGCGATTGAACGCGATAATTCCCGCCAAAAGCAGCGCGATAAACAGGACGATCGGCGGCACCGGGTTGCGAATGCACCAGGCCGAAATATTCCGGAAGTTCATGGTCCGCGCCTTAGTTGGAGGTTTTGCGGACAGGGATAACGGTTTCGCCTTCATTCAAGAAGGCGCCAGCCGACAGCACAACCCGCTCTGACCCAGTCAGTCCGCTCAGCACCGTAATCCCACTATCGGACACATCGCCAACCTTGACCGGTTGACGGATGACCTTGTTATTCGGGCCAACGATGAAGACGTAATTGCCCTTCTCGTCGCTTTGAACCGCTGTTTCGGGCAGCAACGGCGCGCGGGCGCGACCGGAATTGAGCGAGGCGCTGGCAAAGCCGCCGGGCCGGATGGCCGGGTTATAGGGCAAAGCGATCCGCACCGCGCCCTGACGGGTCGCTGGATCAATCACAGGGGGCAGTTGCCAGATTTTCCCGTCAAAGCTGGTTGTCGTCCCAACCGGCGTCACAGTTGCCGTGCGGCCGACGGCCAATTTGGCCAAATCGGCCTCCGCCAGCATGGCGCGCATTTCCATTTCGCCACCCTGGGCGATGCGGAACAGGACGCCGCTGCCGCCGCCGACTACTTGGCCCGGCTCTACATTGCGGGCGAGCAACAGGCCGGATGCGGGCGCGCGAATATCCAACCGGCCAATACGGGCGGAGCTTTCGCGATATTGCGCCCGCGCCACATTCAGGCGCGCTGCAGCAGCGTCGCGCTGCGCCGTCTTGCGATCAATATCGGCCTTTGAAATAAAGCCGCGTTCTGCCAGAGACTTGGCGCGTTCCAGTTCGTTCTGGGCCAACCGGGCATCGGCTTCCGCAACCCGGATCTGCGCGTTCAGCGAAGCAGATTGTTGCGATTGCACCTGACGATCGACCGTCGCCAGAATTTGCCCAGCGCGCACCCAATCGCCCGCATCGACCAGGACGCGCGTCACCATGCCGCCTTCGCCCACCGCGCCGACCGGCATTTCGCGCCGTGCCGCCAGAGATCCGGTCGCGCTGACCGCGCTTTCAACATCCTTAAGTCCGGGGACGACAACCGTCACGCGCGGGGCTTGTTTTGCCCCCGCGGCGGTGTCCGCGGGACCGCTGCCGCCCATAAAACGCGCGGCAATAACGCCCAGCACCACAACCACGCTCAGCGCAATCAGGACGATCTTGCGCCGACGCGCGCGTCCTTCTGCCGCAAAATCGGATTCAAGCGCCTCCGCTTGGTGCGCAAAATTTGTTTCGACGTTCATTCTATCCGCTTTCGGCCGGACTCGGCAGGATCTGGGGTAAGCACAGGGTGTATTATATAAATAGGTCACCCGGCACAAGCTGTTTGCGACGCGCCATCCCCATGTCGCACGGCTTATTTGGAGCAGGACCCCTTTTTCTGCAAGCACAACAAGGGTCAATCTCAACTTTTCGGTTAGGCTTTGCAGACGGCGCAAGAGCGTGCGATGCTCTGATCCTTAGCAACCAAGCAGGAAGTCGGATCATGATGATTTTTAGCGGAACAGGGTGGCTTTCGATCCTCGTCTTGGGGGGCATTGCTGGCGCATTGGGTAAGTTGCTGATGCCGGGAAAGGATCCGGGTGGTCTCTTTGTCACAATACTTTTGGGGATGGCTGGGGCCTTGCTGATGACGTTTCTTGGCCATGCGATGGGCTGGTATGCGCCCTATGAGGGGGCGAACCTGATTGGCGCCGTTATCGGGTCGGTGCTGTTGCTCATCCTGTATCGCGTCATTGCGCAAAATCGATCGCGTGGCTGAGCCGGGCGGCAGTATGTTCATCAACGATGCAGGCTGTCCGTGCCAATCTGTTTGACAAGGGTTGCCGGATACCAAGAAAGGAAATGCGGATGTGGATGCAAAAAGTGACGGCGGGGATTTCCGGGGTGCTGTTGCTGGCCGCGCCGGCATGGGCCCAAACACTGCCCCAGCCGCCGGCGCTGATGCCCGTGCCACCCGCCGGAACGCGGCTGGAACTTCAGGCGCGTGGTGTGGTGCGCGTGGTGCCCGATCTGGTTGTTGTCAGTGCGGGCGTGGTCACGCAGGCGCCCGACGCCAATGGCGCTCTGCGCGCCAATGCCAGCCGGATGGAAAAGGTTGTTGCCGCGCTGCGGGCGGCGGGGATTGCCGATAAGGATCTGCGGACCCAATCGGTCAGCCTTTCTCCCCAATATCGCTATGCTGAAAATGTACCGCCTGCGATTGTCGGATATCAGGCCAGCAACGTGGTTGCGGTCCAGTTCCGCGACATCGCCAAAAGCGGCGCGGTTTTGGATGTTCTCGCAAAGCAGGGGGCGAATGAAATCAACGGCCCCAGCTTTGAGGTGGCGCATCGCGCGGCCGCGGAAGACAATGCACGCCGGGATGCCGTGCGTCAGTTGCAGGACCGTGCCGCGCTTTATGCGCAGATGACGGGGTTGGCGGTGCGCCGCGTCGTATCCATCAGTGAAACTGGGGATAGCCCGCCCTCACCAACGCCGATGCTGATGGCGCGTGCGGCAGGCAATTTGGCGGACGCCAAAACCGCGATCCTGCCCGGCGAACAGGAAATCGGCATTTCTGTATCAGCCGTTTTTGAACTTGGCCCGCGGTAACGCCGCTTAACGCGGGGTGTGTGGGCGGATCAGTCCCAAAGCGCCCAGCGCAATCAGGCTTGCAGAAATGCTATAGGCAAAGGTTTGTCCGGTCAGGCCGGAATAGAGGCTGGGTTGGCTGGCAACGGCGCCTGCCATGCTGGCCGTCAAACCAACAAGGATGTTGGTGACAGCATCGCGTGAGGCAAAATCTGGCCGCCATGCGGTGAAGACCCACCCGATGGCGCCCCCCAGCAGCAAGATGATTAAAAAGTTCGTCACAGCACGGACTTAACCGTGCCAAGACGCGCGTGCAATCGGTGTGGTGCTTAAAGGGGCTGCTGCCGTTTATAGAGGCTTTTGTAATGCTGGATGCGCGTCACGCGCAGGCCCGGCATCCCCGATCGATCGATCGCGCGTTGCCAGCTGGAAAATTCTTCCAGCGTCAAGGCGTATCGGGCACACACTTCATCGATCGTCAACAGGCCACCATTGACGGCTGCGACCACTTGCGCCTTGCGCCGAACGACCCATCGCCGGGTCGAGGGCGGCGGCAGGTTCGCCAAGGTCAGCGGCTCACCCAATGGGCCGATCACCTGCGATGGGCGAATTTTCTGGTTTTCGATCATCGACACCTCAAAATTGGCCGGTGCGCCAGAAGCACCGGAGAGCCCCTCTCTAACATGAAGGATTGAATGATCGCTAAACCAGCAGGGTTAAATGCTGGTTAGTATGCATTTTTCTGGCTCAGCCGATTCAGGGTCTTTCGGCTGAAACTGGATGGCGGATTTTCAGCCTTTTGGGGGTTTCCCGTGTTGCTTTGGCCAGCAAGCCGGGCCTGCATCTGTGCAGTGGGCGTTAACGCCTGTCGGGCCGCTGTTGTCGCCAAAAGGCTGGGCAAATCGACCGCTTCCAGCAAAGGGTCCGGATCTATCGGAGGGTGGGGCATGGGCTTTCTGTTTGCAGCAAGGTCTAAACAGAAGGTTAATTCTGCTTTGGGACTGCAAAATTCCAGCAAAGCCGCTATGGCCGCAGCCAATGTTTGATCTGTTTCAGCTTTCCGGTCCGGCCAAGGCGCGGCGCATCGTGGTGGCGATGTCGGGCGGCGTGGATTCGTCGGTGGTGGCGGGCCTTGCCGCGCAGACAGGGGCGGAAACCATTGGCATCACGCTGCAGCTTTATGATCATGGTGAGGCCGTGAACCGCGCGGGGAGTTGCTGCGCGGGCCGGGACATTCGCGATGCGCGGGCCGTATGCGACCGGCTGGGCATTGCGCATTATGTCTTCGATCATGAAAGCCAGTTCCGCAACACGGTGATCGACCAGTTCGCCGATGATTATATGAACGGTCGGACGCCCATTCCCTGTGTCCGGTGCAACATGGGCGTGAAGTTTACCGACCTGTTCCGGCTGGCTCGCGATCTGGGGGCGGATTGTCTGGCGACGGGCCACTATGTGCGGCGCGTTGAAGGGCCTGAGGGCGCCGAACTTCACCGCGCGCAAGATCCGGCGCGCGACCAAAGCTATTTCCTGTTTGCAACAACGCAAGAGCAACTGGACTATCTGCGCTTTCCCCTAGGGGGGCTCCCCAAGGCAGAGGTGCGGGCCCTGGCGCAAGAGATGGGGCTTGCGGTTGCCGCCAAGCCCGACAGTCAAGACATCTGCTTTGTCCCCAATGGCGATTATGCATCCGTCGTGCGCAAGGTGCGGCCCGAGGCGGAAACCGATGGCGCGATTGTTGACATGGCCGGGCGCGAATTGGGCCGCCATCGCGGGCTGATCCACTATACAGTGGGCCAGCGCCGCGGTCTGGAAATCGGGGGCCTGGCCGAACCGCTTTATGTTGTCCGGCTCGATCCGGAAAAGCAGCAGGTTGTGGTCGGGCCAAAACAGGCGCTGGCGGTCTCTGCCGCCCGGATTAGCGCACCCAATTGGTTGGGGAAGACGCAAGACGTGCCGATGATGGCCAAGGTCCGCTCGCTCGCAAAGCCCGTGCCCGCCACCTTGCGCGGCGACTGGCTGGAATTTGACGCGCCTGAATATGGCGTTGCGCCGGGGCAGGCCGCCGTTTTGTACGATGGCGATCGCGTGATGGGCGGCGGCTGGATTGAAGAAACCCGCCGCACAATGGACGCAAGCGCCGCCTAACGGCGCAGCGGTTCTGCCTGACAGCCCAATATGGGATCAAAGCGGACGGTTCGGCTGGCGATCAGCGGCACGCTGGCCCGAATGGACTTGTTCGCGGCATCTTCGGACAATTGGATCAACGCCATGCCCGGTTCAAAATCCTTGTGGCAATCTGCCAAGCTGCGCTTGCCGATATAGCGGCAACCACAGGCCACCCGCGCACCATAGCCAACGCCCAATTCCAGCAAGGGCTTTTGCCGCCACGCGTAAAGGCCCGCCGCGAACAGCAAAGTCACCAGCAACAGGGTGAGGGGCGCAGGGCGCAGGAACCGACTTGCTTTCATAGCGCGTCAGCTTAGGCTCGGCGCATGGCAAAGAAAAGTGGCAGCGCACAGGCTGCTGGAAAATCGGCGAGGGAGGCTGTCGGCCGGGTCTGGAAGCTTGGCCTAGGCTTGGCGCTGCTATCGGCGGTCGCGACGTCTGCTGCCCCGCGTCCGCGGCCCTTGGACCCGCTTTTTGCACCCGGAACAGAAGAAACCCGCGCCGCGCTGCTGATCCGCAACGGCCAGCTGATCGAAAAACGTTATGCGCCCGGCTATTCCGATGGGAACCGCTTTATCAGCTGGTCGATGGCCAAATCTGTGACAGCCGTCTTAATTGGGGCATTGGTGGCGGATGGTAAGCTGACGCTGGATGCACCCGTGCCGTTTCAGGAATGGCAATCTCCGGGGGATCCGCGCGCCAAGATTACGCTGCGCCAGATGCTCAACATGGCCTCCGGCTTGTCGCACACCGAAATCGGGGACCCGATCTACGCGTCGGACACCAACCGCATCCTGTTTGTCGATGGCACGCAGGCGATGGCAGCCGCTGCGCTGGCCAAGCCGCTGGAGGCCGCGCCCGGCACCAAGTTTGAATATAGTTCGATGACGTCGCTGCTCTTGGCAGAGCTCATCACCCGCCAGTTGACCAACAGCCATGATCCCAAAATACGCGCCACCGCCTATCGCCGCTTTGCGGAAGACCGGTTGTTCCACCCGGCGGGCATTACCAGTGCCGTTCTGGATTTCGACGGGGCGGGCACACAAATTGGCGGGTCCATCCTCTATATGTCGCTGGAGGATTGGGGCCGGTTCGGCAAGGTTTTGCTGGATGGGAAGGGTGAGGCTGCAGCGCCGATCATCGCGCCCGATTGGCTGGCGTTCATG
>JAHEGQ010000057.1 GCA_024645025.1 Sphingomonadaceae bacterium | reverse complement strand
GGACAAGAGGGGCATTCCCATCCGCAGTCTGCCCACGCATCTGTCCCATGAAACCATGGCGCGCGACTTGGCCAAGCATTTGCCGGCCTTGATGCAAGAGTGTGACGGCGTGTTTGCCGCAACCGACACGATTGCCGTGGCCTGTCTGCATGAACTGACACGGCAGGGCCTTGTTGTCCCCGACGCGGTCCGCCTGATCGGCTTTGACGACTTGCCCATTGCGCGCCAGACCAACCCGGCGCTGACCACCATCCGTCAGGACATTGACGCCGGTGCCCGTGCGCTGGTGGATCTTTTGATGCGCCGACTGGGCGGGGAGGACACCGAAAGCCTTGTGATGCCCCCGCACCTCATCGCGCGCGGGACCGCCTAGCGGTTGGCCAAAAGCAGCCCGGCCCGAACCAGCAGGATGGTGAGCCAGGTGCCCAGCGTATCCCCCCAAAAGATCGCGGCCATCACGCCAAAATGGGGCGGCGTTGTCAGCGCCAGATAGAGCGCCAAAGATTGAAGCAACGCATTGCCCAACGAACAGCCGATCGAGAGCCAAAGAAGATCAAGTGGCGACAAGGCAAAAAGATCCGCCCGGACGCGGCGCAGCCGCATCGCCACCCATGTCCCTAGGGTGGAGCCGAAGGCCATTGCGACCGTCGCGGAAATTTCGACGCTATTTCCGGGCGCCACATCATACCATCCAAAGAGGATGCACACATAACCCGACAAGAAAAGCAACGGGATCGTCCAGAAATCGATGACCAGAAAGGCCATCAGACGCACAAAGGCGGGGAGAAAGAGTAAGGAGACAAGGCCGTCAAATGATTGAACGCCGATCAGCGCATGGGTTAACCCGAAAAGGCCCACATAAAGTGCGCCAAAGAATAATGATATGACAACCCTGTAACCAACGGCGTCAGACATAATTGACCTATTCAAAATGCCCGCTTCTTCCAACGATCAGGGCTTATCTAAGCGCGTCTCAAGTCTAGGTAACGCGCGATTTCAACCCATGATTTTGTGTAGGGTTCAACACATAGTTTGGACAACATGCCGGACGCATTCTTGGACGCGCACGCAACACCGTGATCAGCGTGTTGCGTCAATGCGTACTTCTCGCCGTCGTCGTCTCAGACATAAATCGAAGCAGGCCACCTATTGACGGGTTCCGAAACCTTCCGAGCCAATACAAAAAAATCGTCCCCTCTCAACTCAAGCGGCATCTTGTTATTTCGGAGGAAATCAACGGCTTCAACCTGGGTGGCTTCAAAGACGTCCCAAGTTTCCATAACCTCTATGGTAAAGCCTGCCGCTTCTATCAGGTCTCTTAGGGCATGGCTGTCATATTCAAAATTGTGCCGATAAGGAGACCTGCTTTTTTCATATTGCATGAAGAAATGCGGGCGATACCCAAGACAAGCTTTATACGCGATTCTGGCAGAAGCACTATTTGGTGTTGTCAGCAACACATAGCCATCTTGCTTCAGAATTCTGTTGATCTCAATCATGCAAAACATGGGATCAACATCAAGATGCTCTATAACTTCACAGAATAACACGAGTTCGAAATATTGCGCGTTTACGGGAAACATCTCGTGCTCAAGATTGACGCTCACAACCTGCGTTTCGGCATTGAATCCCCCGGCTGAAAAAGTCTTTCGATATAGCTTTTCCTCAGGCCGGTCTGAGAAAATGGACGCCCATAGGTCTCTGACATTCAGATTGTTCTTCAAGAAAATCTGGAAAAATTCGGTCGCGCCAATTTCTATTGCGCTGTCAACTTTCCCAACCCTGTCGAGCAGTTCGATCGTTCTACTGAACCGCGCCTGATGCGACTTTACATAGTCCATCGAAAACAGATCAAAGCCCTCCGCACCCCGCGCCAAGCGATCTTCCATCCATGCGATATACTGAGTGAGCGAGAATTCTTGGGTCATGATCCGGCTCCTAAAAGGCACGCTGCAAAGTCATGACCAAATTGCTGCGGAGATTTTGCGCTCACATAATCCGCCATGGCGGCGACGGGCACGACTGGCCCCACTTCAATCAAATCTGCCAGGGACTTCGCCGAGCCAGAAAAATAAATGACGGCGTCGCCATAATCTTCAAATGAACCGACTTTGGAAACAAGAACTGTTTTTTTCATATTTATCAATGTTGGGACAACGCCAGAGCTCTCTCCAAGGTTTTTCTCCCGAAATTGAAGGGCTAGGTCACATTTCAACATCCAGTCCTGCAATTCACTCTCTGTTGCGGGTTCTGACGGAATGATCCACTCTGGAATATGCCCGCCAAAATAACCGTGAAGGTAACGGAACGCCTGATATCCCGCCACAATCAGCTTGACGCGCTTGCCACGCCGCAACAGCTCTTCGGTAGCTTCTATAACAAGGTCTGTGCATTTGCTGGCGCCGGGGACACCATAGGTCCCCAAGATTAGGTCCGCCTCAAGCCGTTCAGTGGCCTGACCAGCACCATTTTTCCGCTCAAGGTCGAAAACGGGATGGTAAAGCTGATGCAGTTCCAAATCATCCAATTCAGATCTGCCGAAATCATTCAATAATAATTCTTTAGCAGCTTTAGAATTAACGACAAAGCTTCTTACGCCCAAGTTTAAAATTGAACGCGCTCCCAGCACACCGCTTTCAATCGCATTGCGATGAACACGCCAACTATCTGACGCGATGGGCAAATTCCTGGAAAACTTTTCAGAATAAATTTTATTTAGGTGCATCGAATATTGTTCGTGAGACATGTTTTTTCCCATCTGAACAATATTATGGCAACAGGGATCATGCAAATAACAGGTAACCCGGCCTGCACCTTTTACTTTTACAAAATTCTCCATTGCCCGATACACTTCAATATTGTGATCTGAATTTCCAATAACAAACACAATACGCTGATATTCGTTGATCTCATCCATGGAAAGCAGTGTTGCCAATGGGAACAAATTGCATAACTTGTTATTTTTCTTGATCAAAATCGCTGAATTGTACATAAAATTGGAAACGTCCCTCACAAAACTAAAGGCGTCCAATCGATGGGGGGTGTTGAGCAGGTGCTGAAGCGAATACCTTGCAATCCCTGTGTCGTCTGGCGGCAAACACGTCACGAGGGCAATTTTGGCACGTGTTTCCGCCGCACCTTCAACGAACTGAGGTGCAAATAATCGCGCCATCATTATGAAAGACGATTGGCTATCTTCAGTTACGACCGCCGAACTATCAATGTACCTTTTCAGATCGGCAAACCGCCAACCATTCAAAGTGTAAATCGCGTCATTTCTAAAAGCTCGCAGCTTTTTTAATGTCCTAACAAACTTTTTAATCATCTTATTATCCATTAATATTCTGATAATAAAACAGAGCCTCATCCACATTTTCATATGCGGTCAAAACTCCGTTCGATAATACAGCACATCTTGTACAATGACTTTTAATGTACGCCTCATTATGAGACACAATAACCATCGCCCTATCTTTTCTTTTTTCGAATAATTCTGCTTCGCATTTTTGGTGAAATCTTAAATCACCGACTGCAACGACTTCATCAATCAAGAAACAGTCAAACTCCACAAGCATGGACAATGCAAAAGCTAATCTAGCCCTCATTCCGGACGAATAGGTTCTGACAGGCTCATCCAAAAATCGCCCGAGCTCAGCAAGAGAGTCAACATAGCTGCGGGCGTTGGCTTCATCTCTGTTATAGACCCGGCAAATGAATCGAACATTGTCCATTCCAGTCAGGGTTGTCTGGAACGCGCCGCCAAACGCAATCGGCCATGACACGCTCATCTTTCGGATGACAGCGCCGCCGCTGGGACGTTCGGCACCACTTAGCAGCCGCACCAGCGTCGATTTTCCGGCGCCATTTTTTCCAAGGATGCCGATCTTTTCGCCGGGATGGATTGTCAAATTTACGCCGGACAACACCTCGAACGCGCCATGGTTCGTCGCGTAAGATTTGCGCACGTCGCTCAAGAAGATCATTCCGGCGTCACCTTGGCGCTCATATGCCGTTCAAAGGCCAAGCCGCAGAGGCTTAAAACCAAGCAAAATGCCGCGGTGTATCCGAGGTCATAATGCGCGGTGTAATTGCTTCCGAAATACCCTTCGCGGACAATTTCCACCCCATTCACCATAGGGAAATAGAGCAGAAACTCCCGTCCAGCAGGCGGCAATAAATCTACGGAAAACGCCGCTCCAGACAGGGGGAACAACAAATAGGCAATCGGATGCCAAATCTTGTCGACGATCTCGCTTAGCTCCGAAAGCGCCCCAAGGCATATCGCCAGCGCAGACCCGAACCAGGCCAGCAACCCCCACCCCAGCAAGACCATCAAAATATCTTGCGGCGGATCCATCCAACCGACAAAATTAAAAAGGAGAGAAAGCACAATAAACGATGTCGTTGCGCCAGCCGCCTCTAGAATAAGCCGTGACAAGAAGACGTCTATCGGGCGAACATTTCGATGATACATCAAGGAAAGATTGGGGATGATAGAGAGAATAGTCCGCGACGGCATATTGCGCCAAAGCAGGACTGATGAGTAACCGGTTACGGCGAACGCTGTGATCGGAATACTTGAGCCGTGAACAGTTCTTGTGACTGTCCACAGAACAGTGATACCAATTGTGAAAACCATCGGCTCAATAAAAAGCCACAAAAATCCAATGTTATGCCGACCATATCTTGTTAAGATTTCGCGCATCAACAAGGCAAATACAACTCGCCTCTGAACATTGATTGAGGATCTCAAATATATGTTTGAGTGTGCGGTTTCGTTGATCGACATATTTTTAATCTTGGTGCTCTTTGATTGCTGAAATCAGCAACCGCACGACCCCCCAAATGACGAGGCCGATCAAGAACGTCGCAACGATCCCCCGAAGGCGTCGCGGCTCCGCAGGAGAATCCGGCAGATTGGGGCTAACAATGCGCTCCACATAGGCCTGTTTACGTCCCGCCTCATTGCGCGCTTCTTCCAGGGAGGCGAGCGCACTGGCGAGTTGCTTGTCGGCAAATTGCGCCTCCAACTGTAATCTCTGATAAGGCGCCGCCGTGGCTGCCAGCGACGTCTGGTTCCCAGCCACTTGGCTGGACTGGTCAGCCATTTCCCGTTCCAGCGTCGCGATCTGGGTATCAAGTGCCGCAATCTGGGGATTGCGCGGCGCAAAGGCCCGCAATTGCGCACGCTGCGCTTTTGCAGTGATCAGGCCATCTTGCAATTTGGAGATCATCTGGAGTTGGATTTGTGCCTGACGCTCCGGATCGACAACGCCTTTGCGGTTGCGATAGGCTGACAGCGCAAGCGCCGCCGCGCGGGCCTTGCCTTCAGCGGCGGCAACCTCTGCCTCACCAAAGCGGATCAGGTCTTCACGCCCGCGCGCATTGAGCCGATTGACCATCGCTTCGGCCTTGTCCAACAGTTGGGCATTAAACCGGTATGCAGCCTGCGGCGTATAAGCGCGCACCACCAATTTGGTGATGGTGGTGGCATTGTCATGTTCCACCGATACCTTGCCGCTATAATAGCGGTACAGATCCTCGAAGCTGCCATAATATCCTGTTGGATCAAAACGGTCGAAGATCGAAATAGAGCGGGCACCATAGTCTTGCGAAAAGGCCCCGTCGGCATTCAGGGCGCGCAGGGCATCCCGCGAGGTGATGAAATCCTTGGTCGCGTAAATTTCGTCCCCTGCATTTGAGAAACCAGCCGTCTTCAAAAGAACGCCGAACCCGGTTGTGGCGGGCTTTTCGGGGCTCCGAACAACGAACCGTGATTCAGATACGTAAACATCTGAGGCGAGCAGCCCAAAATAAAGGGTCGCGCACAACGTCGGAATGCCGACAGTCAGAACGAAAATCGGATCAAGGGCCTTTATCCAGACGAATTTTTCACGATTTTCTGACATACTCATGAAACAGGAGCGACCCTTTAGCGAAACACAGCGTCGGCCAAATCGCGTATGAATCACATTAATGCAAGCCTAATTTTCACATTCACCATTCTGTGATATTTCTATAACTCAAAAGATGATTGTTAATTATAACTGTTCGATGTAATCGACCATGAGTCGGCATCAATGAGAACGATGGAATTCCATGTGCTACCCCCCGATCGTTTTGATATTTCAAGAATAAACTGTTTTACGAAGCCGCTGATGGGCGGCGTTTGCGCCCTATTGCTGACAGGCTGCGCGACTTTGGGGGCTAGCGGCCCAACGGCCAGAAATATTCAAGGGGCGGTGCAGTCGAACACTGTGCCGAGCCCCAAGATAGCTGTAATCGACCTGACCGCCTCCGTTGTCCATCGCGTCATGGCGCGCACCCGCCTTGCCGGATTGCGCGAAACGCTGGGCGATGCCCCGCCTTTGGGGACCAGGATCGACCGCGGCGATGTTGTTGACATCTCAATTTGGGAAGCCCCTCCCGCTGCCTTATTTGGAGTGACAACGGCCGATTTGCGCGCGCCCGGCGGTTCCGTGGCACGGCAGGGCGGTATCCCCGAGCAGATGGTAGATGATGATGGCCGCGTGTTCGTGCCCTTTGTGGGGCAATTGGCGGTGGCTGGAAAAACGCCAGCTGAGCTGGAGCAGGACATCATGCGCCATTTGTCGGGGATCGCACACCAACCCCAGGCGATGGTGCGGATCGTGCGCAACGCTTCGGCCAGCGTGACGGTGGTCGGCGATGTCGCCAACAGCTCCCGCATTGCCTTAACACCGCGCGGCGAACGCCTTTTAGATGTCATTGCAAGTTCCGGCGGCGTTCGACAGCCGGTTGGCAAAACCGTCGTTCAGGTTTCTCGCAACGGACAGATGGCCGCCTTGCCGCTGGAACAGATTATTCGCCAGCCGGCCGAAAATATTCGCCTGCAGCCCAATGACGTCATCACCGTCCTTTTCCAGCCATTCACCTTTACGGCGCTGGGGGCAGTTGGCGCCAATGCAGAGATCCCCTTCGAGTCAACGGGCATTACATTGGCACAAGCCCTCGGGAGAATGGGCGGTCTGCGTGATGACCGAGCGGACGTGCGGGGTGTCTTCATCTATCGCCTGGAAAATCCAGACGCCCTTGGGGCCGGTGCCAATGGGGCAAGCCCGACGACGCCGGATGGCAGAGTGCCCGTCATCTATCGGATCAATCTGCGCGATCCAGCCGCCTTCTTTCTCGCCCAAGGTTTTCCCATTCGAGACAAGGACGTGGTCTACGTCTCCAATGCACCGGGGGCCGATTTGCAGAAGTTCGTGAACATCGTCTCGTCGATGGCGTTTTCGATCATTGGCGTTTCAAACGCGCTCTAAGCTTGTGGAAGACTTTCGATGACATCCTCTTCAGCTAAGGTGGTGGACCTGTCGTCCACGTCATCCCAGTCGATCATCATGCAGGGCCGCCATGTCATCCGAACGGAAATGGCGGGGCTTTCAAGATTGGCCGAAGCGCTTGACGATGCATTTGCGGCGGCCTGTCGGTTGCTTGCTGGGCCCAATCGACAAATCGCAGTCACGGGCATGGGTAAATCCGGCCATATCGCGCGCAAAATTGCTGCGGCATTTTCAGCGACCGGGACACCCGCCATCTTCGTCCACCCCAGCGAGGCCGGGCATGGCGATCTGGGCATGATCGTCCGGGGCGATGTGCTGATTGTGTTATCAAATTCTGGAAACACACCAGACCTTCGGCCCGTTATCAACCATGCCCGCCGTCAAAGCGTGCCCATTATTGGCATTGCCGCACAATCCGGGTCCATGGTTCTGGAATGCGCCGATATTGCTTTGCCGTTCCCTCGTTTGGAGGAGGCGTGCCCAGCAAATATTGTTCCCACCACGTCCACCACAATGCAGCTTGCACTGGGCGACGCATTGGCCATTGCGGTTATGGGCCTAAAGGGCATTGGCCAGGCCGACCTGCACCGATTGCACCCCGCCGGTACAATTGGCCTTGCCCTGACCGCGGTGAGCGAGGTCATGCGCCCTCCCCAACACCTTCCTGTGGTCTATCGCCAGGATAAGATGTCGCGGGTTATCTCTGTGATGACATCCGGCTGCTTCGGTTTGGCGGGCGTGATCGAAACCAACGGCCATTTGGTTGGCGTCATCACCGATGGTGATCTACGCCGCCACTTCGATGTTCTGGACGTCGCGACAGCCGGCCAAGTGATGACGCCGTCTCCCAAGACCATTCCGCCTGAGATGTTGGCGGGCGACGCGCTGACCTTTTTGAACGACCACGAAATCACGGCCGCCTTTGTTGTCAATGCCGCGCTTGCAGCAGCGCCGCCGCTTGGCATCATCCATATCCACGACTTGCTGCGGCTCGGATTGAATTAAGACGCCCCATGTCTGCCGATCCGCTTGTTCTTATTCCTGCACGCTTTGGGTCTCAACGCTTTCCCGGAAAGCCGTTGGCGCCGATCAAAGGTGCGCAGGGCAATCCGCGCAGCTTGATCCACCGCAGCTGGGAGGCCGCCTGCGCTGCCTTTCCGCAAAACCAATGCTGGGTCGCGACTGATGACGGAAGAATTGCCGAGGAGGTTGAAAAATTTGGCGGGCAGGTGGTGATGACCCCAGAGACGTGCCGGAACGGAACCGAACGCTGTGCGGCCGCGCTGGAGATATTGCAGCCAGACCCCGCGTCGATCGTTGTCAATCTACAGGGGGACGCGCCCCTGACACCGCCCCACATCGCACGCGAACTTGTGGATGCGCTTGAGGCAGACCCTGCTGCCGCCATGGCAACACCCGCCGTCCAATGCTCCAAAACGCTTTATGCCCATCTGCAAAGGGATGCGCGCGAAGGACGGATTGGCGGAACAACGGTTGTCTTCAACCGTGCCGCAACCGCCCTCTATTTTTCGAAACATATCCTGCCCTTTGTGCCGGTCGGGCGGGATGCCCCTCATCAAGCGGTCCACCTTCATCTGGGCCTTTATGCCTATCGCACGGCTGCACTGCGCGCTTATGGCCAGACGCCCCCGTCAGCGCTTGAGACGCTGGAAGGTTTGGAGCAACTCCGCTTTTTTGACATGGGGCAGATGGTGCGCATTTTGCCCGTTTCGCCACCCGGTTGGGACTGCATAGAACTCAACAATCCGGAAGACGTGCCGCAGATCGAAGCGGTCCTGCGGCAGCGCGGGCTAGATTGAGGCAGCCATGCCGCAGGACACCATCCCGCTCACGCCCAAGATTTGCTTCAGCAACGCGTCCCCGCTTGTTTTGATCGGCGGGATGAATGTGATTGAGGACTCAGAAACGCTGGATGCGGTTGCAGCGCACATGGTGGCTGTCACCCGCAAGCTGGGCATCGCGTTGGTCTTCAAGGCCAGTTTTGACAAGGCCAACCGATCCTCTCTGCACGCTTTTCGAGGCCCGGGATTGGCGCGTGGCTTGCAGATGTTGGCAGACATCAAGGATCGCTATGATTGCCCAATTTTGACGGATGTCCATGCGCCAGAACAAGCCGGGCCCGTCGCAGAAGTGGCCGACATCCTTCAGATACCTGCTTTTCTGGCGCGCCAGACAGACCTTGTCACTGCCGTTGCGCGGACTGGGGCCGTCATCAACGTCAAAAAGCCGCAATTTCTGGCACCGCTTGAAATGCGACACGTGCTGGCCAAATGCGCTGCCGCGGGCAATGACAAGGTCTTGTTATGCGAACGCGGAACCAGCTTTGGTTACCACGGGCTGATCGTTGATATGCTGGGCGTGGACCTGATGAAGAGGTTGGCCCCAGTTATCTTTGACGTTACCCATGCATTGCA
>JAHEGQ010000048.1 GCA_024645025.1 Sphingomonadaceae bacterium | reverse complement strand
TGCAATTTCGTCGGCCAGATGTTGGTTGGTGGCAATGAAATCGACAATGAATTGATGAAGGCCCTGCTCGAAAATCTGCTCGATACCGGTTTGATTTAGGCACTTGCTGGCATCATCCCACACGTCATGAGCCGCTGTGCGAGCGCCATAGTTGCGCGACAGATCGCTCATATTTCGGCCAATTTTCTCATAGCAGAACGCCAAGCTACGTGGGAAACGGTCATCGAGCAGAATGAATTTGGCAATGCCCCGCGGGTCCAGCGCTCCGGCATTTAGCCAGCGATAGGCGCGCTCACCTGCGACGGATCGCAAAATTGTTTCCCACTGCGCGTTATCCAAGCTTGAACCAACCCATGCCAGAGAAGGCAGCAAAACATAATATTTGACATCCAAGATGCGCGCAGTGTTGTCGGCGCGTTCGATATAGGTGCCCAGCCGCGCGAAGTTAAAGATGTCATTATGCAGCATAGTACCGTCCATCGCGCCCCGCACCAACGTCGTTTGACGACGGATGGCCGCCAAGACATCCCCGAGATTGCTCTCCCGAACGGGCTTCGAGAGCACATCGCGCAACGTCATCCAACCTTCGTTCGTGGCTTCCCAGACTTCGCGGGTGAGTGCTGTCCGCACCGCTCGAGCATTGGTGCGCGCATGCTCCATCATTTGGAGAACACTTGCCTCATTATGGGGGGATCGCAGAATATGATCTGTCACCGACGGGCCTGAAAAATCTCCGCCAAGGGCAGCATAGCCAACATCTTGACCAATTGTGACGAGCACCGATAGCCATTCATCGCGTGCAGCATTGGCTCCACGCGTGAGCGCCATGCGAAAGCCTGCATCAAGCAAACGCGCCGTGTTTTCAGCGCGCTCAAGATAGCGGGCCATCCAGAAAATGCCATTGGCGGAGCGCCCTAACACCTGATCAGTCCTCCAGAACCCAGCTATCTTTCGTCCCGCCCCCTTGCGAGGAATTGACGACAAGCGAGCCTTTACGAAGGGCGACGCGCGTGAGGCCGCCGGGCGTGATGTCGATCCCTTCCGGTGACACCAGAACAAAGGGCCGCAGATCGACATGGCGCGGGGCAAGGCCGGACTTTGCGAAAATGGGCACAGACGACAGCGAGAGTGTCGGCTGGGCGATGTAATTTTCTGGATGGGCTCGCAGCTTTTTTTCAAAACGTGCAATTTCGGCTTTGGACGACGTGGGCCCGATCAGCATACCATATCCCCCTGATCCGTGGACTTCTTTCACCACAAGGGCCGCCAGATGATCCAACACATATTTGAGCGCGTCAGGTTCGGAGCAGCGCCAAGTCGGGACATTTTGCAGAATGGGTTTTTCGCCGGTGTAGAATTCAACAATTTCGGGCATGAAGCTATAAATGGCCTTGTCATCAGCGATGCCGGTGCCCGGTGCATTGGCGATCGTCACACCGCCAGCGCGATAAACATCCATGATCCCCGCGACGCCGAGCATGCTGGCCGGGTTGAAGTTGAGCGGATCAAGATAATCGTCATCGACGCGCCGGTAGATCACATCGATCGGCTGATATCCCCGTGTGGTCCGCATCGCGATGCGCCCATCGATAACGCGGAGGTCCGATCCCTCGACCAGTTCCGCGCCCATCTGGTCGGCCAGAAACGCATGTTCATAATAAGCCGAATTGTAGATGCCCGGCGTGAGAACGGCGACAACCGGGCGGTCCCCTTTTTTGCGATGCCCCCCTGCCGGTGCACATGCCGCAAGGCTGCGGGCCAGGCGACGAGGATAGTCTGATACCGGTCGTACGGCGATCCGTGTGAAGAGTTCGGGAAACATCGCCATCATGGTTTCCCTGTTTTCCAACATGTAAGAAACACCCGATGGTGTGCGCGCATTATCTTCCAGCACCATGAAATCATCTGGGCCGGTACGCACGAGATCAATACCGACAACATGGGTGTAGACGCCCCCCGGAGGCGTAAACCCAATCATCTCAGGCAGAAATGCGGCATTGGCCTGCAACAGCCGTTCGGGCAATCGGCCCGAGCGGACGATTTCTTGCCGATGATAAATGTCATGCAAAAACGCGTTGATGGCCCGCACGCGCTGTTCGATCCCCCGCGATAATTTGCGCCACTCAGCGGCGCTGATGATCCTTGGGATCATATCGAAAGGAATGAGCCGTTCTTCGCCAGCGTTGTCCCCATAAACGTTGAAGGTAATTCCTGTCCGCCGGAAAACTTGTTCCGCTCGAACATTTTGTTGCCGCAGCCAGCTTGGTGATTGTTCGTCGTACCACTGACGATAACCAGCATAAGCAGGCCGCACCGATCCGTCAGCACTAATCATTTCATCAAATGGCGGGCTGTCTTTTGGCTGCATCGCGGCTCCCTAGCACGAGTGATAATGCTGCACTTGCGAAATAAAACAAGTTAAAATGTTGCAGGCGCGAATTGAAGGGTCTGTTGCCCTTTTTGGACTTATCGAAGGGTCGGGCGGAAAGGCGCAATCTGCTTCATCCCCAACAGCTTCGGACGCTGCTTTCAGCCCAAGCGTCTCAAAGAAGCTTATCGATTTCTGTATCTGAATGGAGCTCCAGTTTTATCAAGAAAGCCGAGTTGAACATCGGCTGATCTGCCTAACAGTCGGGTCACCCGACAATAGCGAGAATATGAAAGTTGAAGGACCAATATCGCGCACTGAGCAGATCAAGGTGCCGCGGCTAGCGTCAGCTAGGATGAACGTTCTTGTCGGGTTACCCGACAAGAAATAGTCATTTGAGAGGCGCAGATTTAAGTCGGGCGAACCCGACCAAGTTATTGATTTTAAAATCTTTTTTGGAGTTCACTATACAATAAACTATACAACTTTTGCTGAAAAATGACAGATTTCTCAGATTTCTATTACATTCGTAATGCCAGGGTCAGGTGTTCGAGTCACCTAAGCGGCACCACCTTCCCCAATCCTACAATAGATATCCCATCTGCTTTCCCAAAGCTTGAGCGCGCGGGACGGATGATTTTGGCTTGTGCCGGTATAAACCAAATCATGTCCAAATTTTTCGCCAGCATTGCTTGAAGATGTTGCAATCCATTTGTGAAGGAGAGATTGTCTGCCCCCAAAGCTGGACCATCCAAGCGGACCTAAATTTTGGAGCCTGTCGATGAAGCGTGTTTATCTCCCCGTTCCGATCGCCCTTTTTGCTGCCGCCTTCTCTATTGGCGTGCAGGCGAATGAAAAAACGGACAGGATCGAAAAGGCCGCGCATGAAGGCTATGTCACCGCGATCAACAGCAATGACGTTGACGTCCTGATGGCAGACTTGACCGACGATATCGTTTTCCAAGCCCCCGGCGCGCCGGAAATTATCGGGAAAGCAGCAGTCAGAGATTGGGTTGCTGGTTATTTCGGCGCTTTCAAAACCCAGTGGGAGAAGACGTCCATCGGCTTTACGGTCAGCGGTGATTGGGCCTTTGAACGCTATACCTATAAGTCCATCGACACAGACCGAACAACGGGCGCGGTCACCACAGATGCGGGCAAGGGCATCAATATCTTCCGGCGTGGCGCGGACGGCAAATGGCGGGTGGCCATTGATGGCTGGAGTTCAGACAAAGCGCCGCAATAACTTAACGCCACCAGAAGGGCGCGCGACAGCGAGGATTTCAGTTGCCTTTGCCCTGCATGGTTTAACCCTCGGGCAGCCTAAGCGCCATCCACTTATCTTGTAGGCCTGCATGATCTTCTTCGGCTGCCGCAGCCGCCAACGCCGCCAACCGGAATAATATAAGGCAGCGGGCACCAACCCCACGAGAAAGGCAAGCCAGCGACCAAGCTGCCCGCCGGCCGACCCATCGTGCAGCGGGTGAAGCCAGGCGAGGATCTTGTCCCCCGGCGTGCCAAGCCGCAGATCATCAATCCGCAAAACCCGGCCCGAATATTGGTCAATCCAAACCATGCTGTGGGGGAAGCGCCGGCTTGGATCCCCCGGCACCTGCACGCGCAAGCGATAGGCCGCGCGGGCATTGCTCGGCACGTCCACCCAAGCGATACGTGACCCGGGCGCGCTGCAGGGCCGAACTGACAGAGATGGTTGGGTGGCCGGAAACAATAGGGCCGAAAACAGGCACGGGGCGTTGCGTCATGGGCAGACCCGCTGACCCCAAGCCAGCAAGACTAAGGTCGGGCAGGGCCAGCATCACCCCGGTGCCAGACAATAAGATCAGGGGGAAGAGCGCCGTCAGGCCCATCAGCTTGTGCACGTCGCGCCAGCGCCGAACGGGCTTGGCGCCCGCCTTCCAGCGCAGCGACGCGCCCATCACAGCCGCACCCTAAGGCCCAATTGAAGGCTGCGGCCCTGGGCCGGGCTGACGAGCACCTGCGCGCTATCCCACCAGGCATAAGCATATCGGGCGTCCGTCAGGTTTTTGACCGCAACTGACAGGGAAAGGCCCGGCAGCACCTGCCAATCAAGCTGGGCTTGCGCAGTCAGTCGATCGCCCCAGCGCCCGCCTTGCCCCCGCGACGTTAGCCAATAATGGGATTGGCCTTGGGCCAATAGCGACACCTGCAACGCCGGTGTCAAAGCGATATCTGCACCCCAGGAAAACAGCCAATGGGGGACATGGTCAACCTCCCGACCAAGAAGGTCGGGCGTTGCTGGATCGGGTCGCGTGATGATGGCCTTTTGGCGAGACAGCGCGGCGTGAACGGCGAATACCGGCCACGGCGCATAGCGCAGGGCCATATCCACACCGCGCCGGCGGGTGGCGCCGACATTGTCAAAATCGCCCAACGGATCGTTCAGCTTGCGCTTGATTTCGCCCGTGGCGGTTTGTTGCCATGCGGATAATCGGGCCTCTAGCGCCGAACCTTGCGTCCATTTGAGGCCAGCTTCCCAACCGGTATTGATCGACGGGGCAAGATTGGCCTGACGCGGCGGGATGAGATACGCCCCAGACCCGACACCGATCTGAAAGCTTTTACCCCAGTTCCCATACAGGGTGGTGTGGGCGTCGGGCTGCAGTGTGACCGAAATTTTGGGCTGACCAATCGTGCCGTAATCATTGATCGGCGCGCGCGTGTTATTCAGCCTGTTCCAGAAATGGCCGCCCAACCAGGGCGCCCAGCGAAGTGCAAACTGAGAGCCGATCTGATCCTCGTCTGCCAAGCGGCGCTGCTGGCCCGACCCTTGCGAAAAGGTGACATAGCGATCGTCCCGGAAATGGTTGGCATTGGCCAAAAGCGCGAGGCTGGTCCGATCGCCCAGATCAGCATCCAGCTGGACATGGGCCTGCTGGATACGACGGCGGTCGCCATCGGTTCGATTGAAGCCGTTTGTCATCCGGGGGCTTTGTGCGGTATTATCGACCGTCAAATAGCCTGGCTCCTCGGCGCTGGCCTGATAATGGCGCAGCGCCCAAGACACCCGCACTGCGTCGGACAGACGATAGCCCCATTTACCCGAAACGCCTCATTTATCGACGGCGCTATGGGCCCGATAGCCATCTGCCTGCTGATAGCCAAAAGCGTAATTCTGGCTAAGTCGGCCTGCCTCATGACCCAACACCGCTTGCCCGTCGCGGAACCCATAGCTGCCCGCGGATAACCGGGCTTCGGCATAGGTGCCGCCGCTGCGCGTGGTCAGGCTGACGTTACCTGCGATATTGTGCAGGCCATAGCGCGGATCAGATGTCCCGCGCACCACCTCCACGCCCGACAGTTCCAGCGGAAAGACGGCGTCCAGAAAGGGCATATTGCCATCATTGCTGTTGGCAGGCACGCCATCGATCAGTAGCTTTGTCGCATTCACTTCGCCCTCGCCATTAAAGCCACGCAGGCTGACCTTCCCGCTGGTGGTGCCCTGATTGAAATCCGTCACCAGCACGCCGGGCATCTGGCCCAATAACTGCCAAAGGTAGAGGACGGGCGCCCGCTGGGCGATGTCGCCCCCCATGCGGTCCACGGTGGTTGGTGGCGCATCCATGCCGGATGACCGGGCAGTGACAATAATCGCGCCAAGGGCAAGGCTGGTATCGGCATCTTTGGCGTAAGCCGGCCCCGCGACGCACAGCGCAGATGCGGCGGCCAAACGGCCTGCCTTCACAAAATAAGACATGGTGTAATCCTGATCTGAAAGGGGTGTAACTCGGCCGCCCCGCAAGGCAGCCGAACGGCATCAGATCAGAGAAGGCGGTCCAGTTTTGGGCGGCGGTGGCGCGGCAAGACCTTGGCCGATCCGGCTGATCAACGGCAGCAGGACGGGCAGGTCGGTAAGCCGCGCATAAGCAAAGATCAGCAGCGCCACATGCGGCAAGTCAAAGCCCAGCCTCAAACCGGCAAAGGCGCATTCACCCGATGGTGATTTTGGGGCCGGGGCTCCTTCTTTATGCAGATGACCGCTGGCATCGACCCAAATCTTGGTCTCACCAGCGCCCGAACACAGCGCGACCCATTGGCCTGCCTCCGTACTGGGCATCCAGCCCGCCGGAACCAGCGCGCGCCAAAAGGGCCGTCGCAAGAACGTCCCCCAGTACCAGCTTGTTCTGCAAAAGCGCCCGCATGATCGCCCCCCATCGGGGACTTAGAACGAGTGCAAGCAAGAGCGCAAAAGCTGCGGCGTCAGCTGAGTTGAACGGGCGAGGGCAAATCCACCGAAGCGCACACAAGGCCCGACAATTCATGCACCGCGCCCGATAGCACCAGCCCGCCAATGACGGTCGCGAGCACAAGTGCGACCGCGATCATACCCATGACCATATGTTTCATCGTGTCTGCCGCGTCCGCCTCATAGGCGTCAACGGACACTGGCCTGTGCAAGGCCATCATCTGGCCATGTTCCCCAAGGCTGCCCATCCCAAGCATCCTCTCCCTATCGCGCCGCGCTTTTGCGGTCTACGTCTCTGTGTCAACAGACTGATCTGCAATCACGACGTCGTCAATGTAAAAAATGTTAGGGTGATGACGTCGCAGCTAAACTTTACCTTTGACGCTTGCTGGCGCAGACATTTCACCAAGAACATAAATGAGAGGATTCCCGTGCTGATGCACCGCACGCCAGAGGGCCGTTTCGCCGATTTGCCGGACTGGCCCTATGCCCCACATTATCATCAAGTCTCGCCAACGCTCAGGCTCCATTATGTCGATGAAGGGCCCCGCGATGCGCCTGTTATGCTGCTGATGCATGGGGAGCCGACATGGGGCTATCTTTATCGCCACATGATCGGTCCGCTGGTCGCGCAAGGTTATCGCGTGGTGGTACCGGACCTGATCGGCTTTGGCCGGTCCGACAAGCCAACCAACATCGCAACCTATAGCTATGCGCGCCATGTCGCGTGGATGCGGCATTGGCTGGAGGCGCTGGACCTGAAACAGATCACGCTGGGGTGTCAGGATTGGGGATCGCTGATCGGGCTGCGGCTGGCCGCGGCCATGCCCGACCGCTTTGCCGCGATCGCTTTATCCAATGGCGGGCTGCCGGCGGGAGATTCCAAAGCCTTTGCCTTTAAGCTGTGGCGCGCCTTTTCGCGTTACAGCCCGTTCTTTCGGATCGCGCGGATTGTGCAGGCGGGCACGAAGCGCCGGCTCTCGCCCGGCGAATTGGCGGCCTATGATGCGCCCTTTGACGTTAAACAGGCCAAGGCCGGCGCGCGCATCTTCCCCAGCCTTGTGCCAGTGGAAAACAACAACCCGGCCGTGCCCGACCAACGGGCTGCTTGGGCGGTGTTTGACCGCTGGGACAAACCCTTTGTCTGCGCCTTCAGCGATGGCGACCCGATCACCCGCGGCGCGGATAAGGTTTTTCATGATCGCGTGCCCGGAACACAGGGGCAACCGCACTGCACCCTGAAGGGCGGGCATTTCATTCAAGAGGATGACCCTCAAGGTTTTGTCGCGGCGCTCTTGTCGGTCGCCCCGCCCCCCGTATCTCGGGCCTGACGGCTAGACTGCACCGTGCCGTTTGGACGCCCGCGTTTCCGCGGCGCGGAGCAAAGCCAAAAGATCATCCGGGTTAATGTCGATCAGTTCGTCATAATCGTGAAGGACGCCGGCGATATCGTCGGTCGTCACCTCTGGAGTGGCAGGCGGCGCGACAGGCATGGCGCGGTGCGGATAGCTGTGCCGGGTCGCCTTGTGAAACAGCCAGCCTAGACCCACAAGGATCGCGCTGTTCAAAGCCACTGGCACAAGCGCATAATGCGCGCCCGCGGCGTGAATGGCGGGCGTTCCCAACGCCGCCGTTAGGGCAACAGCGCCGCCGGGAGGATGCAGGCACCGGGCCAAGGCCATTGCACCAATGGCCCCGGCCACTGCCAGTCCGGCCGTTAGATCGGGGCCCGCCCCGGCATGAAAGGCCACAACGCCCATCAGCGCCGACAGGCTATTGCCCCCAATGACCGGCCAAGGTTGGGCCAAGGGGCTCGCCGGAAGCGCAAAGACGATCACCGCCGACGCCCCGATGGGCGCAATAAGATAAGGCAGGCCATCGCCCGCTGCGCCAAGCCAAAGCCGGCAGACAAGACTGGCCATCCCTATCCCAATCAGCGCACCCAAAAGGGCCCGCAGCCAAACGGCCAAGGGCGTTCCGACAAATTGGCGGGGCAAGGAAATCAGGGACATGGCGTGCATTGGTTGCAGAAATGGTTGCCAAGGGCAATGCGCATCAGCGACGAACATGCTGGCCTTTCTGTCTGAGACTTGCCATCGTGGCGTTAATGACAAAATCCCGAAAAGCGCAGCCCAACCGCCTCTCGCTGTTCCTCAAGCGCTTGGGGCCCGGCCTTGTCACAGGTGCTGCCGATGATGATCCCTCCGGCATTGGCACACACAGCCAAGTCGGGGCAGAGTTTGGCTATGGCCTGGCTTGGACCTTTGTTCTCAGCTTTCCCTTGATGGTCGTCATTCAAGAAGTGGCCGCCCAGATTGGCCGGGTCACGGGCCGCGGGATTGCTGCCAATGTCCGGCGCCACTATCCCCGGCCGTTATTGTTCCTGATCGTGCATTTGTTGCTGATCGCCAACGTCATCAATTTAGGCGCTGACCTGAGCGCGATGGGCGCGGCGCTGCAATTGCTGACGGGCGGCCATGCGGCATTCTATACGATTGGCTTTGGCGTGCTGTGCGTCGTTCTGGAGGTGATCATCCCCTATGCCCGTTATGCCAGCATCCTGAAATGGACGACGCTGTCCTTGTTCACCTATGTCGCGGTGGTGATGGTATCGCACGTGCCATGGGATGAGGCGCTGCATGGCCTGATCGTGCCCGATGTCGAATGGACGCCGGCTTATATGACGGCGCTGGTGGCCATTCTTGGCACGACCATCAGCCCCTATCTTTTCTTCTGGCAGGCGGCGCAAGAAATTGAAGAGCAGCACCGCCACCATGACAAACCCTTGTTCAAGACCCCGGCCAAAGCAGGAGAAGAGCTGGCCCGTATCCGCATTGATACGCTGACTGGCATGGCCTTCAGCTCGATCATCGCCATCGCCATTGTCTATGCCGCAGCTGCCACGTTGCACGCCAATGGCATTCGCGACATCGAAACATCTGCCCAAGCCGCCCAAGCCCTGCGCCCGATTGCGGGGGATCTGGCCTTTGCGCTGTTTGCGTTGGGCATTATTGGCACCGGTCTATTGGCCGTGCCCGTTCTGGCGGGGTCCGCCGCTTATGCCATAACCGAAATGTTCGGACGAACCGGCAGCCTTGCTGCCCGGCCACTTAAGGCCAAGCTCTTTTATGGCGCAATTGCCGCAACCACGCTGCTGGGCGGGCTGATCAACATGGCGGGCCTTGATCCAGCCAAGGCGCTTTACTGGGCGGCCGTGGTCAACGGCGTTCTGGCCGCCCCCTTGATGGCGGTGATGATGCTGATCGTGCGGAATAAGAAAGCGATGGGGGACCTTACGCTCCCCCACCGCGCCACCCTTTGGGGGTGG
>JAHEGQ010000045.1 GCA_024645025.1 Sphingomonadaceae bacterium | reverse complement strand
CTTGCGCTGTCAGGAGGCCAGCCTTTGTCAAATCTGCTACCAGTCTTGCACGCATCGGCGCGTCGGCGGGCAATTGCCGAACCAGCGCAACAAAGATTGGCTTGGCTTCCTCTGTCCGGCCATTTTCCGCCAGCGCCAACCCATAGAAATACAGCGCGCCAGGATAATCGGGGGCCAATCGCAGCGCCCTACGATAGCAATATTCCGCCGCCGGAGACAGCATACCGCGGCTATGGTCAACCATCGCGTTGCCAAGGCCAGTCCAGAGCCCCGGGCTATTGGGAGATTTTTCAAGAGCCAACCGGATAACACGGGCCGCCAAATCGGGACGATCAATCCTGAAATAGGCATCCGCCTGCGCCAGAGTATCGGCCTCGCCGCCGACCTTCCCGATCAGATCCTGTCGTGAAGCCGTCTGATCTAACGTCGCATCTGACGTTGTGGCTTTCGCTGGAACCGGCGCGCCGGGCAAGGCCGGCGACCCCTGCAAGGCATAGCCGACAAGGCCCAGTGCCAGCCCGGCGCCCGTAACCGACACAGCTCCCTTGGACAGATGGCCCAATTTCCAAATCAGAAGCAAGGCCACAAGACCAACCAGAACAATCGCAAATAATGCCATTAACGGCTCCTCCGCCGAATGCGGCCTCTTGCGACAAGCCCACCAACGCCCAAAAGCAAAAGGGGCAAAAGCCACAAGGCCAATGCGGATCCGCGTGCCGGCGGGGCGTAGACGACCCAATCGCCATAGCGTTCAATCAACCAGCTACGGATTGCCTCGGGCTTTTCACCCTTTTGAATGCGTTCCCGGATCAACGACCGCATGTCCCCGGCCAATTCCGCATCCGAATCTGCGATCGACTGCCCCTGACAGACAAGGCAACGGATCGTTTCCATAAGGTGCTTGGCCGCCTTCTCCTGATCCGGGTCGGCCAATTGAACATTGGCGAGCGGGGCCGCACCAATACGGGAATCGGCTTGCACCGGCCCCGACACCAGAGCGGTTAGGACCAGCGCAAAAGTCAGCCTGTTGTTCAAAAAGCGCATCATTGCGCCGCCTTCAGGGCTGCAAGAATTTCCGGCACGTCATCTTGTTGAATATCCCCGATATGCTGAAGGCGGATCTTGCCCGAACCGTCGATCACGAAACTTTCTGGCACACCCGATGATCCAAAGCTGATCTGCACCTGACTGCTCACATCCGACCCAATCCGCGCATAGGGATCGCCATGATCCCGCAGAAAGGCGGCAACATCTTCTGGCTTGTCGCGGATAGCGATGCCGTGAATTTCAACGCCCTGCCTCTTCAACGCCAAAAGAACCGGCATTTCAGCGATGCAGGGCACACACCAACTGGCAAAGATGTTGACCAAAACGGGCTTGCCCCGTGCCAGATCCGCGCGGGCAAGGCCGGGATGGCTGGGCACAGCGGCTGGCAGAACAAAATCTGGGGCCGCGCGACCGACCATTTTCGACGGCACCGTGCCGCTTTCCGGCGACTGAAGGCCGCGAAGCAAAACGCCCGCCAGTAGGGCAAAAACCATCAGGGGCGCCCATAACAAAATCTTACGCATTGCCGCTCTCCGGCGTCGCCAAGCCCCGTTCGCGCCAAAGCCGCCCAATCAAGGACAACACGCCGCCAAAGGCGATCAACGCGCCGCCCAGCCAGATCAAGGTGACCCAGGGCTTCCACCACAGCCGCACCTGCCACCGACCATCTCCGTTGGCCTTACCCAGAACCGCGTAAAGCTGCCCATTCCAAAGCGTGCTGATCGCAGCCTCACTCGTATCCGTGGGTGGGGATGAATAGTTGCGGGCCTGTGGCAGCAATTCAAACGCCGCACCCGACCCGCGCTGAGCCGACATTCGGCCTTGCAAGGCTGTCCAATTCGGCCCGATGACAGGCGTCACGTCAACCAAGCGGACGGAGAAAGGACCAACCTGCGTTGCCTCTCCTTCCCCAAGCGCGACCAGCTTTTCCTTCATAAAGGCGCTGTCCGTCGCCATCCCGGCCAGCGCGATGGCGACGCCCAAATGAGCAACGACCATGCCCCATGTGAACAACGGCGTCCGACGCAAATTGCGTTTCCACAAGGGCGCCACACTGCCCGCCGCCGCAAGTGCCGCCACCGAAAGGCCCAGCCACGGCAACAGGCCAATTTGAGGCGCCATCAGGCGGATAAGGACGATAACCACCAACCCCAAGGCCAAGGGCAGCGCCATCCGCTTTGCCACCGCCGCCAGCCCATCACGCCGCCACCTCATCAGAGGCCCGGCGACCATCGCGATGATCAGCAGCAAGGCAACCGACCCAGCGGCCGGATTGAAATAAGGCGGGCCAATCGAAATCTGTTGGCCCATCGACTGCGCGATCAGCGGGTAGAGCGTACCAATCAGGACCACGCCCAGAATAACGGTCAGGAACAGATTATTGAGAACAAGCGCGGCTTCCCGGCTCACCGGCTCAAACTGCGTTCCTTCGCGCACCGTGCCAATGCGCAGGGCAAACAGCGTCAGCGCCGCGCCAACATAAATAAACAGCAGGGCGAGGATGAAAGACCCACGTTCCGGATCCACCGCAAAGGCATGAACGCTTGTCAAAATGCCCGATCGGACAAGGAAAGTGCCCACCATCGACATTGAAAAAGCGACAACTGCGAGCATCACCGTCCACGCCCGCAGGCTATCGCGGGTCGCAAGAACTGTAACGGAATGCAGCAAAGCGGTGGCGGCGAGCCACGGCATGAGCGACGCATTTTCAACCGGATCCCAAAACCACCAGCCGCCCCAGCCCAGCTCGTAATAAGCCCAATAGCTTCCGGCGGTGATGCCCAGCGTCAAGAAAACCCAAGCCCCCAGCACCCAAGGCCGCATGGCGCGGGCAAAAGCGGGGCCGACATCGCGCGTCAGCAGCGCGCCCACCGCAAAGCTGAACGCCACCGACATCCCAACATATCCCAAATAAAGCGTGGGCGGGTGAAAGGCGAGGCCCGGATCTTGCAGTAAGGGGTTCAGCCCATTGCCGTCCTGCGGCGCTGGCGAAACCCGTTCAAACGGATTGGAAGAAAAAAGCAGAAATGCGTAAAATCCCAGCGCGATAAAGCCCTGAGCCATCAGCGTCGCGATTAGCGTATCGGGGCGCACCCGCCGTTCCAAAAGGGCAATGCCGCTTCCGGCCACCGCAAGAATGGCGACCCATAACAGCATCGATCCTTCATGATTGCCCCAAGTTCCTGCGAATTTGTAGAGCCAAGGCTTTTCCGAATGGCTGTTGGCGACGACCAATTTGACCGACATATCCGACACAAGAAACAGATAGATCAGCGCCAGCATGGCAAACGACACCAACACCCCTTGGGCAATCGCTACCGGACGCACCGCCTGCCCCAAATCGGGCCGGTCAGGAAAACGCAGCGCCAAACCGCCTAGCACGGCTTGCAAGACAGCAAGGCCCGCAGCGAGCCAAAGAACCCCAAGCCCTAATTCTGCGATCATTGTTTCAGGCTACCTGTCTTGTGCATCTTGCCCGCCAATTCGGGCGGCATATATTTTTCATCATGCTTGGCGAGCAGGTTGGCAGCGATAAAGCGGCCATCCGCCTGAAACCTGCCTTCAGCGACCACGCCTGAATTTTCCTTGAACAAGTCGGGCGCAATGCCCTTAAATGTCACGGGAACTTCCGCTTTTCCGTCGGTGACGACAAAGCGAAGGGTGACGCCATCAGCATCATGACGGATCGACCCTGCCTTCACCATGCCGCCCAAGCGAACGGCCCGATCCAGTGGCAGATCGTCCTTGGGGACATCGCCCGGCGCATAAAAAAAGGCCGCTTCCTGCTTTAACCCTGATACAGCGAGCAGACCGGCACCAATAACCGCTGCCAGCGCCAGCAGCGCCAGGATAAGTCGTTGATTTTTAGCCTTCATGCGTCTCGGTCCACCTGCTTCACTGCGGCTTCTGCCCGACGCATGGACACATAGCTCCACACCGTCAGAACCACGGTCCCGAGGCCTGTCAGGCCGTAGGCGGCCAAAATGAAAGGCCAATGGTTCATGCCGCGGCCATCCGGCGCAGACGCGCCTCGCGCTTGGCCTCGGCCAAATTGGTCCGCATCCGCATCAACACGATGCCGCCGAAAAGAAGCGAAAAGCCGATGACAGTTGGCAAAAGCGGCCACAGCAATTCTGGCGCGATGGTTGACCCCTTGAGCGTAATCGACGGGCCTTGGTGCAGCGAGTTCCACCAGACAACCGACCGGTTGATGATTGGTAGGTTGACCGCGCCAACAATCCCGAAAATTGCGGTTGCGCGGCTCACACTGGTGCGATCATCGCCCGCATTGGACAGGGCGATATAGCCGAAATAGAGGAACAACAGAACCAGCATGGACGTCATCCGCCCATCCCATTCCCACCATGTTCCCCAAGTCGGACGCCCCCAAATCGACCCCGTGACAAGGCAGATCGCCGTGAACAGCGCCCCTGGCATAGCGATGGCACGGGCCGCGACGCCCGCCAGTGGATGCCGCCAAACAAGCTGGGTAATGCTGGCAATCGCAATGGCCGACCAACCGCCCATACCAAGCCATGCCGCCGGCACATGAATGTACATGATGCGCACGCTATCGCCCTGCAGATAATCAGGCGGGGTCATCACCAGACCCGCATAACAGCCGAAAAGAACCAGCGCTGCGCCCAGCGTCAGAAACACCGGCGTCAGTGGCCGGGCAAGTTTCAGGAATCGGGCCGGATTGGCATAAGCGTGCATTGTGGGACGCCCTTTAAGCGACAAGCCCGTCCAGCGAAAGGGGTTTATGCGGGTCCCTAGCCGCTTTTGGGTCTTGCAACGCCCGCCCTCTTCTGGCCTTGAGGTCCCGAACAAAGCGGACTCGGCAACGCGCGCCGGGCCAGAAAAAGGAGAGGCAAAGGCCTATGGGTATGCTTCAGGGCAAAGTGGTCGCCGTAACCGGTGCTGGGCGCGGGGTTGGCCGGGAAATCGCATTGCTGTGCGCCAAGGAAGGCGCCGCTGTCGTCGTCAACGACCTTGGCACCTCGGGCGAAGGCGAAGGCACAGACCTGTCCCCCGCCCAAGAGACCGTAAACGATATTCTGGCGGCGGGCGGCAAAGCTCTGACCAATGGCGCGAGCGTGGCGGACCCGGCGGGCGCCGCATCCATCATCGACGATGCCGTCAAAGCCTTTGGCCGTATTGATGCGGTGGTCAACAATGCGGGCATCCTGCGCGATCGCATTTGGCACAAGATGAGCCACGAGGACTGGCAGGCCGTGATCGACGTGCATCTGAATGGCTGTTTCAACGTTTCCAAGGCCGCGACACCTTATTTCAAAGATCAGGGATCGGGCAGTTTCATCCACTTCACCTCCACCTCGGGCCTGATCGGCAATTTTGGCCAGGCCAATTATTCAGCGGCCAAGCTCGGCATTGTCGGCCTGTCCCAATCAATCGCGCTGGATATGGCGCGCGCGGGTGTTCGGTCCAACTGCATCGCCCCCTTTGCCTGGAGCCGGATGACCGCCTCTATCCCTGCCTCAACCGAGGAGGAAAAAGCGCGGGTGGAACGCCTGAAAACCATGAGTGCGGACAAGATCGCGCCGCTGGTCGTTTTTCTGGCATCTGATGCGGCAAAGGATGTAACGAACCAGATCTTCGCCGTGCGCAAAAATGAGATCTTCCTATTTTCCAAACCCCGCCCGATCCGATCCATGCATCGGTCCGAGGGCTGGTCGGCCGAAACCATTGCCAGCGAATTGTTGCCGGCCTTCCGCCCCAGCTTTGCCGATCCAGCAGAGCGGTCGGGTGATGTTTTCCCTTATGATCCCGTGTGATGGAGCGCCCAATGTCTGGCATGGACCCCGAAATTTTTGATGCCTTTGTTGATCAGTTGAAGCGCTATGTGCGCGAACGGCTGATCCCCGCTGAAGCCGATGTGATCGCCAACGACCGCATCCCCGACGACATCCTGCAGGAAATGCGGGACATGGGCCTGTTTGGCATCACTATTCCGGAAGAATTTGGCGGGGCGGGCATGAATGTCAGCCAATATATCGAAACGGTGAAGCAGCTGGCCTATGCCGCGCCCGCCTATCGGTCGACCATTTCGATCAACATCGGGATGACCGGCTCTGCCATCAAGAATTTCGGCACGCCGGACCAAAAGGCCCATTGGTTGCCGCGCATCGCATCGGGCGAGATTGCGTGCTTTGGCCTGACAGAGCCGGGCAGCGGCTCGGACTCTGCGGCAATGCAGACAACAGCGGTGCGCGATGGCAATGGGTATCGGCTGAACGGGACCAAGCGCTACATCACCAACAGCCCGCACGCGAAAATCGGCCTGATCATGGCGCGCACCAACAAGGAAGCGCTGCCAAAGAACGCCCATGTCTCGGCTTTCATTGTCGATATGACGACGGCCGGCATCAGCATTGGCAGCCCGGACAAGAAAATGGGCCAATCGGGCGCGCATATCGCGGACATCAACATGGACGATGTCAAAATCCCCGGTGATGCGCTGGTGGGCGGCGTGGAGGGGCGCGGCTTCCAAATTGCGATGCAAAGCCTTGATAATGGACGACTGTCGGTCGCGGGCATGGCGGTTGGCATGGGCCGCCGCGCGCTGGATACGGCAGTCCGCTACGCCACGGAGCGCAAGGCCTTTGGCGAAGCGATCAGCAATTTCCAATTGATCCAATCCATGCTGGCGGACAGCGATGCCGAGCTTTACGCCGCCGAGTGCATGATTGCAGATGCCTGCGCGCGGGCGGATCGCGGCGAAAATATCGTCCGCAAGGCCGCCGCTGCCAAGATGTTCGCGTCTGAAGCCTGTGGCCGGGTCGTCGATCGCTGCGTGCAGGTTTACGGCGGGGCCGGCTATCTTGCGGAATATGAGGCAGAACGCTTCTTCCGCGATGCCCGCATCCTGCGTATCTACGAAGGGACAACGCAGATCATGCAGTTGCAGATCGCAAAGCACATGCTGCGCGATTTTGCGGCCAATGGCCATGTTTGGTCCTAAGGAGCCAAGGACGGGTGTATAACCTTCTTCCCGGTCTGAGCATCATTGAGGCGTCCTCTTTCGTCGCCTCCCCAACGGCAGGGCTGTATCTGGCACAAATGGGGGCGGAGGTGATCCGCGTTGACCAGATTGGTGGCGGGCCAGATTTCAACCGTTGGCCCAAGGCTGATAATGGCCGCAGCCTGTATTGGGAAAACCTGAACCGCGCGAAGAAATCGGTTGCGCTGGACCTGGGCAAGCCAGAGGGGCGGGAATTGCTGGCAGAACTGGTCCGCAAGACCGGCCAGTTTATCACCAACTTCCCCGTCAACGGCTTTTTGGCGCATGAACGACTGGCGGCTGACCGGCCCGACCTGATCACCGTGCGGATTATGGGACTGGCCGATGGCGGACCGGCGCTGGATTATACCGTCAACAGCGCGGTCGGCTATCCGGATCTGACCGGCCCGGGGCCAGACCCTGTGAACCATGTGTTGCCCGCTTGGGACCTGCTAACTGGCGGCTATGCGGCCTTTGCGATGATGGCCGCCCTGCACCACCGCACCTTAACCGGATTGGGGCAAGAGGTGCGCGTCCCCTTGTCCGATGTCGCCATAGGGACGGTCGCCAATCTGGGGTCGCTGGCCGAGGTTTTGACAACCGGCGCAAACCGCGACCGACTGGGCAATGCCGTTTATGGCGCCTTTGGGCGGGATTTCGTGACGCAAGACGGGGTTCGCCTGATGATCATGGCAATCACCCCGCGCCAATGGTCTGGCCTTGTCGCGGTGTTGGGGATCGGCGCAGAAGTGGCAGCGATCGAAAGCCAGCGGGGTGTTTCTTTCGCCAAGGATGAAGGCGTGCGCTTCGACCATCGGGACGCCCTGTTTCCGCTTGTCGAACAAAGGGTCGCGCAGTGGGCCTATCCGGCACTTAAGGTGGCATTGGATGGCGTCGGCGGGTGTTATGGCCCCTATCAAACCATGCTAGACGCCGCAAACGACCCAGCGCTTGTGACCAACAACCCCATTTTCGGCACCGCGCCCAACCCCAGCGGCGTGACCTATCCCGCAGCGGGAAGCTTTGCGACACTGCCAGGGCTGGACCGGGCGCCCCCTTCCCCGGCCCCCTATCTGGGCCAACACAGCGAAGCGGTATTGGCAGACCGTCTTGGCCTGTCGAGCGGTCAGATTGGCGCGCTGATCGACGCAGGAACGGTCGGCACTCATGGTTGAGACTGCTTCCATCGACCAGCTTCGTCAGGCGGTTACGGCCGCCCAAGGCTATGCGCTGGCGGCCCGCGACGCGGTGCGTGCGCGGGTCAAGGCGAGCAGCATCGATGCTGAGCAACACGCCGCCCATGGCTATGCCTGGGTGGAAACCAGTGTCGCCACGCTGGACGCCGTTGCAGACTGGCTGGCACGATTGGACGCCAACAGCACGGCCCGCCCGGCGGATCATCTTGCCGCGCGCATCGGCTTTGGCGAAACACTGGCGCAACTGATCGGTGGCCTGCCCATGGGCCAGAACGAAATCCTCCGCCCGGCGGCGATGGATGCGCAAGCCGCCGCACTGCGCCTGCTGGACGACCCGGCCGTCCGCCATCTGATCGACACGGGCAATAGCGTCGCCGCGCGCGCTGCGCTGATCGACCTGATCCGAAGCGGTGACCCCATTTCCGAGGCGTTCAGCGATGACCTGCTTGATCCTATTCGGGATCAATATCGCCGATTTACCGATACCCGCATCCTGCCCAATGCCCATCAATGGCACCTTTCCAATGCCCTGATCCCGGATGAGATTGTCCGCGAGATGGCGGCTCTCGGCACCTTTGGCGTCTGCATTCCGGAAAGCTTTGGCGGGCTGGGGCTGGGCAAGCTTGTTATGTGCGTCGTGACCGAAGAACTGTCCCGCGGGTGGATTGGGGCAGGGTCGCTTGGCACCCGGTCTGAAATCGCAGGCGAATTGATCGTGCTGGCCGGCACCGAGGCGCAAAAGACGCATTGGTTGCCCCAGATCGCATCGGGTGCAGTCTTACCGACGGCCGTCTTTACAGAACCCGACACTGGATCTGACATGGCCAGCCTTGCCACCCGAGCAGTCCGCACGGACGATGGTTGGTCGATTACGGGGGCAAAAACATGGATCACCCATGCCAGCCGGTCAGACCTGATGACGCTGCTGGCCCGCACCCTGCCGGATGAAAAGGGATATGCCGGCCTGTCGATGCTGCTGGTGCCCAAGCCGCGCGGGACAGACGCAGACCCCTTCCCCGCATCTGGCATGACCGGCAGCGAGATTGAGGTGCTGGGCTATCGCGGGATGCGCGAATATACGCTGCAATTTGAAGGCATGATTGCCCCGGAAGACGCCCTGCTGGGTGGCGTTGAAGGTCAGGGCTTCAAGCAATTGATGCAGACCTTTGAAGGCGCACGTATCCAAACTGCAGCGCGGGCCGTGGGCGTGGCGCGGCGCGCCTTTGAACTGGGCTTTGCCTATGCAACAGACCGCAAGCAATTTGGCCGCCCGATCCTTGATTTCCCGCGCGTGGCCGACAAGTTGGCGATGATGGCGGTCGATACGCTGTTCGCGCGCGAATTGACCTATTTCGCTGCGCGCGAAAAGGACGCAGGCAAACGCTGCGACATCGAAGCGGGGATGGCGAAGCTTCACGCCGCCCGTATCGCGTGGGCCAATGCCGATGCCGCGCTGCAGATCCATGGCGGCAATGGTTATGCGCTGGAATATGAGATTAGCCGCGTGCTGTGCGATGCGCGTATCCTCAATATCTTTGAGGGCGCGGCGGAAATTCAGGCGCAGGTCATTGCCCGCGGCAAGCTTCAAGACAGGAACTGAGATGCAGGATTACACCGCGATCCGTGAAGAGGTTGCCAAGCTCTGCCAGCAATTTCCCGGCGACTATTGGCGTGAAAAGGACAAGGATCGCGCTTACCCGACAGAATTCGTCACCGCCTTGGGAGAGGCTGGGTATCTCGCGGCGCTGATCCCGGAAGCCTAT
>JAHEGQ010000042.1:6986-10144 GCA_024645025.1 Sphingomonadaceae bacterium | reverse complement strand
GGCCAGCACGGGGCTGGAAGAGGCAACCAGCGCTGGCGCGGTATCGAAGAGGATGATCCGATTTGGGTGTGCTGTCAGCTGGCGCTGAATAAAGGCGCGCATCTCTGCCGCGCCAAGAAGCTCCGCATCGTCGTGCGATCTGGGCCCGGCCGGCAGAAGGAACAGCGTTGGGATCGATGTCTTCAGAATTAGGTCTTCAGGGGGTGTTCCTTGCGTCAAGGCATCCATCAAGCCTCGGCTCGCGCCAACACCCAGACGTGACAAAACTTCGGGCTTTATGCAGTCCGCATCAACCAACAGCACCTCAATGTCCCGTTCCCCAGAAAGGGAAAGGGCAAGGTTGAGCGCACAATAGGTCTTGCCTTCATTGGCCAGTGGTGACGACAGAACGACAACACGCCCCCGATCCTGGGCGGGACTGGTTCGGCTGCCAAAGGCCTTCAGCAACACATGGCGTTTGAGGATGCGAAATGCCTCGGACATCGGGCTGGGCGTGGCACCAGGAACCAAAAGGCCATTTTTGTGCAACTTTTGGATATCAATCTGGACCCCATTTGCATCGACCTTTGGCGCCAAAGCGGGTGCCCGATCCAACCGGGCATTGGCCGGGGCCGGATTGATCTTTCCGACCAGCCGCTCAATCAGGGTCCGGCCCGCTGGGCCTTTGTCGGTCTTCAAACGATCTGCGGTCATAAAAGGCCCCCACGCTGCGCGCGATCAATGGCGAGCAGCAGCAGCAAGGCGAGCAACAGCGCCAGGATCATCATCTGGAACAGTCGGTTCTTGCGCTGCGCCTTGATCTGGCTTGCGACAAAAGGGGTTTCGGGAATTGCAGCCAGAACCGGCATAGCCGTGGCTTGCGCCAACATTTCCACAGAGGGAAATGTGGGGTGTGCTTGGCTCCAGGTGACGGCGGCCGCCATGCCGCAAACCAAGGCTAGAAGACCAATGCCAACCAATATCATCGGTCGATCCGGCAACAGGGCGCCACGCGGTGCAGACGGTGGATCGATAATGCGAAAGGAAACCGTATCGGTCGTGGCAACAACGCTTTGTTGCAGCCGGATGGCCTCGCGCTTTTCCAGAAGGGAGGCATATTGGTTTTTCGCCAGTTCATAGTCGCGGTCGAGGCTTTCCTGCCGCGCTGCAAAATCCGGATTTTCCGCAAATTTCTGGGTTAGGCGCGCAATATCCTGCTCCAGGTCGCGCTTGCGCATCAGAAGGTCGGAAACGCTCTGCCGACGCTCTTTTCCGAGGACCATTTGGGCAGCAGAGGCGGAAACCCGTTTGGCCGGCGGCATCTGCCCAACCAGAACGCGGGCGCGCGCAATCTGTTGGCGCAGCGCGATCACATCCGGGTGGCTTTCGGTCCAGCCCCGCCCCAAAGCCTCGTTCAATTGACCCTGAAGCTGCACCAGTTGGTCGGCCGGCGTGTTGAGGCCCGCGCTGCCCGACCCGCCCAGCGCCGAGGCCTGCCCGCCAATCGCCGCCAGCGATGCCTGCGCATTCATCAAGTCATCATTGACGCGATCCAGTTCAATCCGGGCCTGCTCCAGCCGCGCTGGGGCGCTTCCGCTGCCAGCAATCTTTCCAAAAACCTCTTGCTCAAAGGCGGTTCGCCGCGCCTCAGCGGCGCGCATCTGATCTTCAGTATTGGCGATTTGTCGATCCAGAAAACTTAAAGACTGGCTGGTTTCCTGACGATCTCCACTCAGATTATCCTCAACAAAGATATCGATAACCTTTTGAACGATCAGACGCGCGAGCCGCGCATTTTCGACATCGCTCAATCCGCGATAGCCAATCCGTGCCGAAATTTTGAACAGGTTTTCCTGTTGTTCAACAACATCGATATGCTTGCGCAAATCCTCTGCTGCTTGAGTGATCTCTGTCTGGGTCTGCAACTGATTGGCAAGATCGGTCGTTCGAATGACGCGTTCCAGATTGACCGTCGATGTGAGGGTACGTTTGACCCGATCCACATCCTTTTGGCGGGCCGTTTCCGACAGACCGATTTTTTCCGGAAGCAAGGTTTGCAACTGAACAAAGACACGCGCTTCGGATTCATAGCGATTGGGGAAAAAAAGCGCGGCTGCCCAACCGGTCGCGCACAGGCCCGCCGTCACCGCCAAGACGGTCCAGCGCCGAAGGCGGACATAATGCCAGAATAGCAGAAATTGCTGATAGAAAGCGTCCATAACGCCTCAAAAGCTCGCTTCGGGAATGATGATGACATCGCCTGGCTGCAGCCGAACATTGGCGCTGCTGTCGCCCCGTTTCAGCAAACGATCGATCTTCAACCGATATTCGCGCTGTATCCCGCTGACATGGTCGGGGCGCACCAACCGCGCGCGATTGCCCGACGCAAATTGCGATAGACCGCCCACAGCGATCATCGCATCCAACAGCGTCATATTGGCCCGATAGGGTATGGCTGTCGGGCGCTCGGTCGCCCCGACAATGCGGACCTGTTGCGAATAGGTCCCCGAAAAACCTTCAACCGTAACCGAAACCAGCGGATCACGGATATATTCAGAAAGGACCAGTTGCATATCCTGCGCCAACATCGTCGGCGTTTTGCCAACAGCAGGCATGTCCGCGACCAAGGGCGTTGTGATCCGGCCGTCGGGACGCACCTGCGTTTTCACGGACAGGTCCGGGTTGCGCCAAACAAAGATGGAAAGGCCATCAAGCGGGCCGATGACATAATCTTCCCCCGGCCCCTCCTGCCGCCCAACAAAAGCCGCCGTGGGCAAGCCATCGCCCGGCGTGCGCCCCGCGCACCCACCCAGACACAGCGCAGCCACACAGGTTGCGTGAACCATAGACTTGACTGAACGATCGCCCATGAACGCTCCCTTTTTCCATCCAGCGCCCGGCGCGTTGCGCCCAAATTTGGCTGCGGAAAAATGAGTGTTGCCGGAAATAGGTGAAGATCGGGTTAGGATTACCCGATCAACACTTCACGTGCCGGTCCATGCCCCAAAAACGCCGAAGGGCTGGCCGTCGCGCCATAGGCCCCAGCCAGAAAGACAGCGACAAGATCGCCAATTTCAGCACGGGGCAGACGCACTTGATCTGCCAAGCGGTCCAAAGGGGTGCATAAACAGCCTACAATTGTTGCCGTTTCAGCGTCTGCGGCGGCAAATTGCGACGCC
>JAHEGQ010000042.1:5184-6976 GCA_024645025.1 Sphingomonadaceae bacterium | reverse complement strand
AAGCGGGAAGTTGCGACGAACAACCGATCCAAACAGCCCGGCGGCCGCCAATTGATGATGAAGCCCACCATCAACGACAAGAAATAATCGATCATGGCTAAGCTTTCGGTCAAGAATACGGGTAAGATAAACGCCGCATTCCGCCACCAGATAACGCCCCATTTCTAGGACAATCTGGCTACCTTGCAGACCTGCGGGTCTTTGCCGAAGGGCTTTGTCCAGTGCGTTGCCGATGGGCATCAAATCCAGATCTTTCTCGCCCGCCGCATAAGGCACGCCAAAACCAGCACCTATCGTAACCCTGTTGGGCCTGACACCCACGGCCGCCGCCAAAGCGCCGCACAGCACCAAGGCAGCACCGTGCATATCCGCTATGGCGGTGGCGATAAGCGATTGTGATCCTGCGAACAGGTGAAAGCCCTGCCAATCCGCTCCCGCATCCAGCAGGCCCCGAACAAGGGCAGGCACCCGATCAACATCCACCCCAAAGGGCTGCGCGCCACCGGCCATTTGAAGGCCTGATCCTTTTAGCCCAAAATCCGGGTTGATCCGGACAGCCAGACGCGGTCGGCGCCCCATTTGTTGCGCAATCGCCAATGCGCGCTGCGCCTCGCCTTCAGATTCAAGGTTGATCACCGCATCGGCAAGGATCGCAGCGCGCAGATCCGCATCCCGCTTGCCCGGCCCGGCAAAGCTGATATCAGTCACCCCGGCGGCAAGCACCAAGGCCAACTCCCCGGAAGAGGCAACATCCATGCCCTCCACAAGTGGAGACATCGCCTGCACAAGCGGCGCATATGGATTGGCCTTTACGGCATAGCTGATCCCAATTTCCGGTGGCAAAGCCGCCCGCAACCCGGCAATACGCTGCCGAACAATCCCAAAATCATAGATGAAGGCCGGGCTGCCACCGGCCAGATTAACCAGAGATTCGGCTGTCTGCCCGGCAATCCGCAAGGCATCCGAATGCGCGTCAAAAAAAGGCGGAATAGGCCCCATCGGCTTCATGCCGCCCCCATCTCTGTCTGGCGCAATGCGTGCCGATCGGGTTTGCCATTGGGTGTCAGCGGAAATTTGGTGTGCCAGTATAGCCGGGTTGGCTGCATATAGCCCGGCAATTCCGTCGCCAGATGCTGCCGCACCGCGGTTTCGAAACAACGCTTCCCAGCCACATGCAGGCTGATCGTCTGCCCCAATTCTTCATCCGGTACGCCCAAAGCGACAGCCGCGGATATCGCAGCATGGGCCAAAGCAACTTGTTCGATCTCCGTCGGGCTGATCCGGTAACCAGCCGATTTGATCATGTCATCGTCGCGCCCCAGAAAATAAAGCAGGCCCGCCGCGTCGCGTCGCACTCGATCCCCCGACCAGACGGAAATGCCCGCCCCTTTCGCCCAAGGCGGCGCTGGCCGAAAGCGGGCGCGGCTGGCCTCGGGCTGTTCCCAATAGCCAAGCCCGACCAGCGGCCCACTTTGGACCAATTCACCCTCTTCATCGCCCAGCGCCTCGGAACCATCAGGCCGAACCAAATGGATTTGGGCAAAGGGAATAGGGCGCCCAATTGACACTGGGTTGGCATCGACAAGGTCCGGGTCCAGATAGGTCGCCCGGAAAGCCTCGGTCAGGCCATACATGGGTGTAATTCGCGCGGCGGGAAAAACATTGCGCAGCGCCTGCACCAAGGATGATGAGAGTGTCCCGCCGGAATTGGTCAGGCGCAGCGGCCGCGATCGGACGGCTTCCGGCCAGTCGGCCCGTGCCAATTGGGTCCAGAGCATAGGCACCCCAGCAA
>JAHEGQ010000042.1:0-5174 GCA_024645025.1 Sphingomonadaceae bacterium | reverse complement strand
GATAATCATGCGCAATCACCTGCCCCCCCGCCCGCCACGTCGAAAAAAGCTGGTTTTGGCCATAATCAAAACTCAAGGGCAACGCTGCCAATGTCCGGTCAGAGGCGTGCAGGTCCAGATAACAGGCAACGCTTTCTGCCCCCAGCCATAGATTGGCGTGGCTAAGCATGACGCCTTTGGGCTGTCCCGTCGAACCCGAGGTGTAGAGCAACTGGCATAGCGCCTGCGGATCGATCTGTGCGGGCGGACAAGGGTTACATGCCTGGCCTACAGGACTGAGGTCTTCTTCCAAAATGAGCTGACAAGCCGGCGGAACAGGCGCAGATTTCAACAGGGCACGACGGGGGGCCGGCGTCACCAAGGCCGACGCCCCACTATCAACCAGAATGTGGATCACTTGGGCTGGCTTCAAGACCGGGTTGATCGGCACATAGACAAGACCAGCCCGGGCCGTTGCCAAGGGCAGGATACAGGCCAGCGCGTTTTTGGGCAGCCATGCGGCGAGCCGTGCGCCGGGTTCCAAACCCAAAAGGGTCAGCGCCCCAGCCAGCCGGCCAACAGCTGATTCCAAGGCGGCGTAAGAGAAAATTTCCCCTTGCGCCTTAAGCGCAATGGCATCGCGCGCACCAGCCAGCCCCAGATGGTCCAAAGGCCGAGCATTTGGATCTGGCATGCGCACGCTTCTACCTTTCGTCCCATCCTGAAAAAGGGGGCTTGTTTATGCTGGCAACGGTTAAGGACGCGTTGTTGAACCGCCTGGATGATGTCGCGGCAACCGCAGCAGGCGCCTTGGATTCAGCCTGCCAGCCCCATGTCTTTGACCGTCTGTCTTGGCTAAGCTTGATGTGGACCAAGGGCGGCGCCCATGCGCCATTTGTGGCCCATGCGCGCTTGGGCGACCATAGCGCTTGGCTCTATCTCGACAGCATTGGAAACGGCCGGCTTCGCGCCTTGTCCAATTGGTATAGCTTGGTCTTTCGCCCGGTTTATGCCGGAGGGTCGGCAGGCGCCTCCACGCCAGATGTCCGCGCTCTTTTGCTGCAAAGCCTTGCCAACCGCCTAAAGCCGCAGGCGCACCAAATTGACCTTGCACCGCTCAACATTACAGACGCTGATGCCTTAACCGCTGCCTTTGGTGCCGCCGGCTGGCATATCCGAAAAAGACCCGAAACAGGCCATTGGCATATGCACGTCCCCCGCCCGGACTTTGACACCTATTGGAAAAACCGCCCGGCTCGGTTGCGGAACACCTTGGCCCGCAAGCAAACACGTCACCCGCTAGATATTGAGATCCATAAGACCCTGACCGAAACCCTGTGGCACGACTTTACATCGGTCTATGCGGCAAGTTGGAAGCTTGTTGAAGGCCGGCCGGATTTTCTGCGCGCCTTTGTGGAAATTGCAGGATTTGAAGGGGCTTTGCGGCTGGGCATTGCCCGCGCGGACGGGCGACCAATTGCGGCCCAAATCTGGACGGTTGATCAGGGTCGGGCGATCATCCACAAGCTCGCCTATCGCGCGGATGCCGCCAATGCCTCGCCGGGCACCCAATTGAGCCATGCCTTGTTTCGCCATGTCCTCGATCAGGATCAGGTAACCTTTATCAGCTATGGCACGGGAGACGACGCCTATAAGCGCGACTGGGTCGATCAACGTGAGCAGTTGTGGCGACTGATGCTGATCAATCCGGACACGCCAATCGGCCAGATCAAGATCATTGCGCACCGCGCGCGCGATTGGCTGCAACAGCGTAGAATCAGGAAAAAACCATGAAGGCATCGACCGCAGACATTGACCGACAACTCCGGTCCCTGCTGGAAGAGGCGCTGGGCCTGGCATCGGATCGTGTAGGCCGCCTAACCCCAGAATCGCCTCTTTTTGGTGCCTGGCCAGAATTGGATTCACTTGCTGCGGCAAATTTGCTGGCAGAGCTGGAAGCGCGCTTCGGCTTTCGCATCGACCCCGAAGATTTGGACCAACCCATTCTCGAAACATTTGGGAAATTATCCAAATATATATCTGATAAAAAATCATTTTTATGATTGACGTCGCGTGGATATCGGGGACACCCTGCCTCCGCAGTGTCGGCGAGTTCAAATATTGGGTCTTTTTTGCCCTACCCCTTGGGGATGAAGCCAATCGCATGCGCCGCACCGCCGCGCAAATGATGCGCCACCTAACCGAAAAGGGTTGGGGATGTGCGCTTCCAGACATCTCTCCTTATGGTGAGAATATCTCTATAGTACCTGATATTGAATATTTTTCTGAAAACGATCGCTGGACATCCGTAATCGACGCCTTGTGCCCGAACCCGGACCTGCGTTGTCGTGCCAGCTTTCGGGCCGGCGATCAGATTGCCCCCCAATATCCCATGCGGGGGCATTGGCGCTTCTCGCCCTCCACGCCCCCCCTGCCCGGCGCAACTGCTGTCCACCGCACTGTGGTTCTGACTTCAGACACCGATCCCGCCGACCAAAGGGTCAACGGACCACCCGTTTGGCGCTGGGCAGAACCCGGCGAGGCGCCTGCGCTGACGGACGTTTTAGCGCGCGATCTGGCACAATGGATAGGCCAATGCGTCGCTTCCTGACCTTTGACTGCGGCGGCCATCCTTTGCAGGCAACGCTGGACGTTGCCGGTGGGCCGGTGGGCTTGCTGATTGTTTCTGGCGGCACCGAACCGCGCAATGGCCCCAGAGGGGTCCAATCGCGGCTGGCGCAGGATTTGGCCCAGTTTGGAATCTCCTGCTTTCGCTTCGACCGACGGGGCATAGGCGACAGCGCAGGCGACGATCTTGGCTTTGCGGCCTCCCTGCCCGATATTCTGGCGGCGATACAGGCCTTTCGAACAGCGTGTCCGCACCTGCGCCGCGTAGCCGCCTATGGCAATTGTGACGCTGCGACAGCCTTGTTAACGGGGCCGACACAGGGGATTGATCAGATGATCCTGTCAAATATCTGGGTCGGTGTGCCCGAAGATGGCTTGGCACCCCCGCAGGTGCTGCGCCGACAATTTGGACGTGCTTTCTGGGATGCATCGCTTTGGCAACGGCTTCGCCGATCCCAGCGGAACTTTGGCCATCTATGGGCCGAGGCGCGGCGCGCAGTTCTTGGTGCGTCTTTACCCGATTGGGCGCCCCGCGTTGCCGCCGGATTGGCCGCCTTTCCCGGGCGCATCGATATCCTGTTGGCGCAAGGCGACATGACAGCACAGCGTTTTGAAAACGCCTGGACGCACCGGGATTTTCGCAGCGCCCGCGCCAAAGCCGATCTAAACCTGACGCGGATCGCTACGGACAGCCACAGCTTTGTGCAGGACGACGCCTACCCCATGCTGCGCGCAGCGTTAGTGGCGCGATTAGGCCGCGGCTGATGCCTTGCTGGCAAAATCCGCTTCGGCCAGGAATTTTTCAGCATCCAGCGCGGCCATACAGCCCATGCCCGCTGCGGTGACAGCCTGCCGATAAATCTTATCGGTGACATCGCCTGCCGCAAACACGCCGGGAACGGCCGTCTTGGTGCTGCCCTTTTCGACGATCAGATAGCCATCGTCGTCCATGGGCAAATGCCCGACGAAAACCTCCGTCGCGGGCTTGTGCCCAATGGCCACAAAGGCGCCATCGGTTGCGATGTGCGAAATGTCGCCTGTTACTGTGTCGCGAAGGTCCAGCCCGGTCAGGACTTCGGGCGTCCCGCTGCCGACAAAGCGATCGACCTCCTTGTTCCACAAAACGGTAATATTGGGGTGCGCAAACAGCCGTTCTTGCAAGATCCGCTCTGCGCGCAGACTGTCGCGCCGATGGATCAACGTCACATCCGGGCTGTGGTTGGTCAGATATAGCGCCTCTTCCACCGCGGTATTGCCGCCGCCAATGACGACAACCTTCTTGCCACGGTAGAAAAAGCCATCGCAGGTCGCACAGGCTGAAACGCCCTTGCCCTGCAACGCCTGTTCGCTGTCCAGACCTAGCCAGCGCGCCTGCGCGCCCGTGGCGATGACCAGCGTCTCTGCCTCAAAGACATCGCCGCTATCGCCTGTCAGGCGGAACGGACGGCTGGACAGATCAAGGCCCGAGATAATGTCCCACATCATGCGCGTGCCGACATGTTCGGCCTGCGCCTGCATTTCTTCCATCAGCCATGGGCCTTGAATCACATCGCGAAAGCCGGGATAGTTTTCGACATCGGTTGTGATGGTCAACTGCCCACCGGGTTGAAGGCCCTGGACCACGATGGGCTGCATCCCCGCCCGCGCGCCGTAAATTGCCGCCGACAAACCGGCCGGGCCGGATCCGATGATGAGCATTCGGGTGTGGTGCGTGGTTGCCATGGCGCGAAATGATCCTGAATCGTCTTTAGAATGTTAGGCGCCATAAGGCGTGGCCCCAGCGCATGGCAATGGCTTGCGTAAAGCGCAACCTCGCCAACTGTGGGTGGCCTTGCCCGCGACCGCGCGCGGGGCTTACCCGCGCAGCCAACTTGCCGCTTCTGCCGCCTTTTGGATCGCGGCCACATCGGGCGCACCCTTGGGGACGATCCAGCTGCCGCCCACGCACAGCACGCTAGCCATATCCAGCCATTGCGGCGCCGTTGCCTCGGTAATGCCCCCGGTAGGACAAAAGCGGGCCTGCCCAAAGGGCGCGGCCAAGGCCGATAAAGCGGGGATGCCACCCGACGCCATCGCCGGGAAAAACTTGAAGTGCAGAAGGCCAAGGTCAAGGCCGCGCATGATGTCCCCAGCATTGGCAATACCGGGCAAAAAGGGCACGCCACTCTCCATCGCGGCTCGGCCCAGCGGTTCGGTCAAGCCAGGGGACACGATAAACTCAGACCCTGCATCCAGCGCCGCACGCAAATCTGCCGGGTTCAGCACCGTCCCCGCCCCCACGATCGCACCGGGAACCGCCTTCATTTCCTGAATAACTTCCAACGCCGCGGCGGTCCGCAGCGTCACTTCCAGCACCGTCAACCCACCAGCCACAAGCGCCTGTGCAACCGGGCGCGCGTGCGCCGGATCTTCGATCACCAGCACCGGAATAACGGGCGCTGTCCGCATGATCGTTTCAATCGCGCGCATCAGGCATTCTCCCTTGCAAAGGCAGCGGCCGCACCCAAAAGGCCCGGCTGTGGATGGGTAATCAGTTTAACGGGCAAGCCCGCCATCCGGGCTTCAAA
>JAHEGQ010000310.1 GCA_024645025.1 Sphingomonadaceae bacterium | reverse complement strand
TGTTCAAGACACGACTGACCGAAATGTTCGGGGTGGAAACGCCGATTTGCATGGGCGGCATGACCGGCGTGGGTTATGGCGAGCTGGTGGCCGCGGTTGCCAATGCCGGGGCCTTGGGCTTTATCACCGCGCATATGTTTCCCAGCGGCGAGGCGTTGCTGGAAGAAATCGAAAAGACAAAGGCGCTCACCGATAAGCCCTTTGGCGTCAACCTGACGTTGCTGCCGTCGATCAACCCCATTCCCTATGACGAATATCGCGAAGCGATCATCGCATCAGGCATCAAGATTGTGGAAACGGCGGGCCGCGCGCCGACAGACCATCTGCCGCGCTTTAAGGAACATGGCGTGAAGGTGATCCATAAATGCACTTCGGTGCGTCATGCCGTGTCGGCTGTGAACAAGGGTGTGGATGTCATCAGCATCGATGGTTTTGAATGCGCCGGGCATCCGGGCGAAGATGATGTCGGGCTGGTCGTGCTGCTGCCCGCCACGGTGGATGCCCTGCCCGATACGCCGATCATCGCTTCTGGCGGGATGGCCGATGGCCGCAGCCTTGTGGCCGCACTGGCGCTGGGGGCCGATGGCGTCAACATGGGCACGCGCTTTTGCGCGACGGTGGAAGCCAAGATTCACCCCAATGTGAAGAAGAAGATTGTCGAGAATACTGAATTGGACACGGTTCTGGTGGGACGGTCTCTGCGCAATACCGCGCGGGTGGCGAAGAACGCCGTGTCGGTGCAGGTTGCCGAAATCCAGCGCGATCCGACCAAGAGCTTTGAGGATGTGAAGGCGCTGATGGCGGGGCAGCGCGGGCGCGAGAATGTGCTGCGCGATGGCGATACCGATGGTGGCATCTGGACCAGCGGGCAAAGTCAGGCGCTGATCCACGACATCCCGACCTGTGCGGATTTGGTCAAGAACATCATGACCCAGGCGGCGCGCGTACGTGCCCGTCTGGGTGCCTGATCGGCGCGCGCCATGGCCGGCGTCTGGTTTGACGATATGCAGGTCGGGCAGGTGTTCGACCATGCCATCCGCCGCACGGTGACGGAGACGGACAATGTCCTGTTCACCACGCTAACCCACAACCCGGCGCTGCTCCACCTTGATGAAGAATATATGAAGGGCACGGAATTCGGCGCGCGGATCGTCAATTCGGTGTTCACGCTGGGGCTGATGGTTGGCATCTCGGTAGGGGATACCACCTTGGGAACGGCCATTGCCAATCTGGGTTGGGATGAGGTGCGCTTTCCCAAGCCGCTTTTTCACGGTGATACGGTGCGCGTCACAACCGAAGTGGTTGACCTGCGCGACAGCAAGTCCCGCCCCGATGCTGGCATCGTGACCTTTGTTCACCGGGCTTATAACCAGCACGGCGATCTGGTCGCCAGTTGCAAGCGCACGGGCTTGCAACGCAAAAAACCAAAGGATGCCGCATGACAGAGGCGCCGATCAGATCGCTGTTGTTCATTCCCGGCGACAGCGAGAAAAAGCTGGCCAAGGCCGCGTTGTCGGGGGCGGATGCTGTCATTCTTGATCTGGAGGATTCGGTTGCACCGCCCAATAAAGTGGATGCCCGCAAGCGTGTGGCGGATTTTCTGGGCAGCGCCCCGCGCGGGGGCGATGCGCCCCAATATTGGGTCCGCGTCAACCCGCTGGATACGGGGCTGACGCTGGAGGATCTGGCGGTCATCATGGCGGCGCGGCCTGCGGGCATTATGCAGCCTAAGGTCAATGGCCCGGATTGTGTGCGCCAATTGGGCCATTATCTTGATGCCTTTGAAGCCGCAGACGGGGCGGGGGCAGATCGGGCGCGCACCCGCATTTTGCCCATCGCAACCGAAACGGCGGTGGCCCCTTTCCATTTGGGCAGTTTTGCGACGGCCGGGCTCGACCGATTGGCAGGGTTGACCTGGGGGGCCGAGGACTTGGCTGCGGCGATTGGAGCCAGTGGCAATCGTGATCCTGACGGGCAATGGGGCTTCACCTTCCGCATGGCGCGCGCG
>JAHEGQ010000032.1 GCA_024645025.1 Sphingomonadaceae bacterium | reverse complement strand
TTGATGGCAACCAAGAAGGTAACCGCTTCACGGCCATCGATCAGGCGATGATCGTAACTGAGCGCAAGATACATCATCGGGCGCACAACGATCTGGCCATCGCGGACAACTGGGCGCTCCTCGATGCGATGCAGGCCAAGAACCGCCGACTGGGGCGGGTTGATAATCGGCGTCGACATCAGCGATCCGAAGACGCCGCCATTGGAGATGGTGAAGGTACCGCCCTTCATATCATCCATGGTCAGCGTGCCATCCTTTGCGCGCTTGCCGAAATCGCCAATGGTGCGTTCAATACCCGCCACAGACAGATCCTGCGCGTCCCGAATAACGGGGACGACAAGGCCGTTCGGCGCCGAGACCGCGACCGAAATATCGGCATAATTGCGGTACACAATCTCATCGCCTTCAATCGACGCGTTGACGGCGGGAATATCCTTCAAGGCCATGCACACGGCCTTGGTAAAGAAGCCCATAAAGCCCAGACGGACGCCGTGCTTCTTTTCAAACAAATCCTTATACTTGTTTCGCGCTTCCATGACGGACGACATGTCAACGTCGTTGAAGGTCGTCAGCATGGCCGCGGTATTTTGTGCTTCTTTCAGCCGCTTGGCGACGGTCTGGCGCAGGCGCGTCATGCGCACACGCTCTTCCGCGCGCGCAGCTGCTGATACTGCGACAGGCGAATCGACCACGGCCGCAGCGGCAGGCGTTTCGGCCTTGGCGCTGGCAGAGCCAGATGCGACAGCGGCCATCACATCATCCTTGGTCAAACGGCCATCCTTGCCAGTGCCCTTGATCTTGGTGGGATCAAGGCCGTGCTCCAACACCAACCGGCGTACGGAAGGCGACAGCGTGAGGTCACCACTGTCATCCACAGACAATACAGGGGCCGCGGAAATGGGCGCCGCCGGGGCCGCAGCAGCAGCCGGCTTTGCGGGCGCCGCTGCCCCAGTGCCTGCCTCAATGGACGCAATGACAGCCCCAACATTCACCGTGGTGCCTTCGGCGACGATATGCGCGCCCATCACACCAGCAACTGGTGCCGTCACTTCGACAGCAACCTTGTCAGTTTCAAGGCTTGCAATCGGCTCATCCGCAGCAACGGCTTCGCCCGGCTGCTTTAGCCACTGGCCAAGCGTGGCTTCAGAAATGGATTCCCCAAGGGTCGGAACAATAACTTCAGTCGACATGATCAGCCTTTCCGCTGGCGTCTGATTTCAGCGCGCACATTATGTCCAAGTGCGTGAGAGATAAGGGCGGCCTGCTCGGCCTGATGGCGTTTCATAAGGCCGGTCGCGGTCGCGGCGCTGGCCTTGCGGCCCGCATAACGCGCCCGATCCGGCCCAATGCCCGCTTCGGCCAAGCATTCCTCGATAAACGGCTCAACGAAGAACCAACTGCCGTTATTCTTCGGTTCTTCCTGCGCCCAAACGACTTCCTCAAGGTTCACCATGCGCTTCAGGCGCGTGACCAGCGGTTCGGACGGGAACGGATAAAGCTGCTCAATCCGAACGATAGCGGTGTTTTTGTCGCCCGCCATATTGCGCGCTTCCATCAGGTCATAGGCAACCTTGCCGGAACACAGAACCAGCCGCTTCACATCCTTGTCAGCCGGAGCCCAAGGATCCGACAGGATCCGCATGAAGTGGCTCTGATCGAGGAATTCCTCCACCTTCGACACCGCCATCTTGTGCCGCAACAAAGACTTGGGCGTCATGATGATCAGCGGCTTACGGAACTGCCGATGCATCTGGCGGCGCAGGATGTGGAAATAATTGGCCGGGGTCGTGCAGTTGGCGACTTGGATATTATCCTCCGCGCACAGCTGCAAATAGCGCTCCAAACGCGCCGAGCTATGTTCTGGCCCTTGGCCCTCATAGCCATGCGGCAACAGCATCACCAAGCCATTCGCCCGCAGCCATTTCGCCTCACCCGCCGCGATAAACTGGTCAATCATGACCTGCGCGCCATTGGCGAAATCACCGAACTGGCCTTCCCAAAGCACAAGGCTTTTGGGATCGGCACCAGCATAGCCATATTCGAAGCCGAGCACGCCAAATTCGGACAAGGGGCTGTCCAGCACCTCAAACCGGCCATGCGGCACGGTTGAAAGCGGAATATATTTGCTTTCGCTGGCCTGATCCACCCAGACGGCATGGCGCTGGCTAAATGTGCCGCGTCCGGAATCCTGACCCGAAAGCCGCACGCCATAGCCCTCCGACAAGAGCGAGCCAAAAGCGAGGGCTTCGGCCGTCGCCCAGTCAAAGCCTTCCCCGTTCGCAAACATCGCCTTTTTGGCATCGAGCACACGGTTGAGCGTCGGGTGAACCTTCAAATCAGCAGGCACCGTGGTCAGCGTGCGACCCAGGCTGTCGAGCAGCTTTTTGGAAATGCCCGTTTCGACGTTGCGACGCGCGGTTTCCGGGTCTGCCGGCTTGTTCAGCCCGGCCCAACGCCCGCCAAACCAATCCGCATCATTGGGTTTATAGTCGGGCGCGGCCTGAAACTCTTGTTCCAGCACCTGAACGAAGCGCATGGCATGCTCAGCCGCCCAGCTTTCGTCGATCACGCCCTGTTCGATCAGGCGCTTGGCATAAAGGTCCGATACGCCCGGATGGGTCTTGATCGTCTGGTACATCAGCGGCTGGGTAAAGCCCGGCTCATCGCCTTCATTATGGCCGAAGCGGCGATAGCACCACATATCGATCACAATGTCGCGGTGGAATGTCTGGCGGAACTCCACCGCCATTTTGGACGCAAAGGTCACCGCTTCAGGGTCATCGCCATTGACGTGCAGGATCGGCGCCTGAACGCCCTTTGCCACATCCGACGGATAAGGCGAGGAACGCGCAAATTGCGGACTGGTCGTAAAGCCGACCTGATTGTTCACGATAAAGTGGATGCAACCACCGGTGTTATACCCCCGGATGCCCGAAAAACCGAGGCATTCCCATACAATGCCCTGCCCGGCAAAGGCCGCATCGCCGTGCAGCAGCACGGGCAAGACCTGTGTATGTTTGCCCTTGCCCAAATCATCCCGGAAGGTCTGGCCGGCTCGAACCTTGCCCAGAACCACAGGATCGACAGCCTCTAGGTGCGAGGGATTGGGCACAAGGCTCATATGCACCTTGATGCCATCAAATTCCCGGTCGGTAGATGTGCCGAGGTGATATTTCACATCGCCCGAACCACCCACATCATCAGGATGGGCAGACCCGCCCGAAAATTCATGAAAAATAACGCGGTAGGGCTTGCCCATGACATTGGCGAGAACGTTCAGGCGGCCGCGGTGCGGCATCCCGATGACGATCTCGCGCACGCCTTGCGCGCCGCCATGCTTGATAAAGCTTTCCAGCGCCGGGATCATCGCTTCGCCGCCATCCAAGCCAAAACGCTTGGTGCCAACATATTTGCGGCCAAGAAACTTTTCGTACTGCTCCGCCTCGATGACCTTGGCGAGGATCGCCTTTTTGCCTTCGGGCGTGAAGCCAATGGACTTGTCCGCGCCTTCCATCCGTTCCTGAAAGAAGCGGCGCTCTTCCACGTCCGAGATGTGCATATATTCAAGGCCAACATTGCCGCAGTAATTGGCGCGCAAAATGCCCACCAATTCGCGCACGGTCGCCCATTCAAGTCCCAGCGTCCCGCCCATATACACCGGACGATCAAGATCCGCGCCGGTGAAGCCGTGATATTCGGGCGTCAGGTCGGGCGGCAAGTCTTGCTTGGTCAGCCCCAGCGGGTCGAGATTGGCCGCCAGATGCCCTCGCACGCGATAGGTGCGGATCAGCATCATCGCCCGGATTGAGTCGGCAGCAGCTGAAACCACATCGGCCTGCGCCATTGGCTTGCCAGCGTCTTTCGCCGCCTTTTTGACGGCAACCTGCATCTGCGTCGGGTCCAGCGCCGCCGTCAGATCGTCCGTATCCGCCAATGGCCAGTTGGGACGCGCCCAGCTGGGCCCCTGCTCAACTTCAAATTCGTGGTTCTCAAAACCCATGTTACGCCTTCCTGGGAGAGGATGTCGGGCGATGAAGGTCTGAAATCAGCCCTTCAGAGCTTCGACCAGCGTCTTGCCAAGTTCCGACGGCGACGGCGACACGCGGATGCCCGCTGCTTCCATCGCTGCGATCTTCGATTCCGCGTCGCCCTTGCCACCCGACACAATCGCGCCAGCATGGCCCATGCGACGGCCCGGAGGCGCTGTCCGACCCGCGATAAAGCCCGCCATCGGCTTTTTGCGGCCGCGCTTGGCTTCATCGATGAGGAACTGAGCCGCCTCTTCTTCGGCTGAACCCCCAATTTCACCGATCATGATGATCGACTTGGTGGCATCGTCCGCCAAGAAGGCCTCAAGGCAATCGATGAAGTTGGTGCCATTAACCGGGTCGCCGCCGATACCGACTGCCGTTGTCTGGCCCAAGCCTTCGGCTGTCGTTTGGAACACAGCTTCATAGGTCAGCGTACCCGACCGCGAGACAACACCGACCGAGCCCTTGGAAAAGATATTGCCCGGCATGATGCCGATCTTGCACTCACCCGGCGTCAGCACGCCCGGGCAGTTCGGACCAATAAGGCGCGACTTGGAGCCAGAAAGCGCGCGCTTCACCTTCACCATATCCAGCACCGGAATGCCTTCGGTGATGCAGACGATCAGCGGCACTTCGGCATCAATGGCTTCAAGGATCGAATCCGCAGCAAAGGGCGGCGGCACATAGATGACGGATGCGTCTGCGCCCGTCTTGGTCACCGCTTCAGCCACCGTGTCGAAAACCGGCAGGCCGATATGCGTCGTGCCACCCTTACCCGGCGTCACGCCCCCCACCATTTGCGTGCCATAATCCAGCGCCGCTTGGGTGTGGAACGTGCCAGTATCGCCGGTCATCCCCTGCGTGATGACCTTCGTGTTCTTGTTGACGAAAATGCTCATGTCGCTCTCCTGAAGTCAGCGTTGTGGATCAGGCGAGCGCCGGATCAATAGTTTTGCACACGTCGAGCAGTTCCTTGACCGCATCGACCGACACCTGAAGGTTGGCCTTGGCTTCATCATCCAGATCAATCTGAACGATCTGCTCCACACCGCCAGCACCGATGATAACGGGCACGCCGACATACAGGTCGTCCACGCCATATTGGCCGGTCAGGTGCGCGGCGCAGGGCAGCAAACGCTTCTGGTCGCGCAGATAAGCTTCGGCCATCGCAATGCCGCTGGTCGCCGGGGCATAATAAGCCGAACCCGTCTTCAACAGGGCCACAATCTCACCGCCGCCCGAACGGGTGCGCTTAACAATGGCGTCGATGCGTTCCTTGGTCGAACGGCCCTGCTTGATCAGGTCTGGCACCGGTATGCCCGCAACGGTGGAATATTCAACCACGGGAACCATCGTGTCGCCATGACCGCCCAGTACGAAGGAATTGACGTCCCGCACGGAGACTTTGAACTCATCGGCAAGGAAGTGACTGAAGCGGGCAGAATCTAAAACACCTGCCATGCCAACAACCTTATTATGCGGCAGGCCCGAAAACTCGCGCAGCGCCCACACCATCGCATCCAGCGGGTTCGTAATGCAGATCACAAAAGCATTCGGGGCATTATCGCGAATGCCCTCGCCCACTGACTTCATTACCTTCAGGTTGATACCCAGCAAGTCGTCGCGGCTCATGCCCGGCTTGCGGGCGACACCGGCAGTGACGATGATGACGTCCGCATCCTTGATATCGGCGTAATCATTCGTGCCCGTGATCTTGGCATCAAAACCTTCGACCGGACCACATTGGGAAAGATCAAGCGCTTTGCCTTGCGGCACGCCTTCAACCACGTCGAACAGGACGATGTCGCCCAGCTCCTTAATTGCTGCGAGGTGGGCAAGCGTACCGCCGATATTGCCGGCGCCAATCAGTGCAATCTTCTTACGAGCCATTGCCGAGTCCTTCCCTTTGGCCTGATTACGGAATTGAGCCGCGCTTAGGCCCGTTTACGCAGGCTTACAACCGCATAATGCGTCAAAGTTAACAGTTTTTGTGCGACTTATTCGCAATAGCATTAACTGAACGCCAAGCCGCATCTTTTTAGCGTTCCGTTCCCGCCTGACATGGTTTAACCTTTCCCCAACAATGATCGGGAGAGCAGAACATGAAGGCCCCAGCCCAAATTCAAATCGATATCGTCTCCGATGTCGTCTGCCCGTGGTGTGCCATTGGCTTCAAACAATTGGAGCGCGCAATTGGCCAAATGGGCGATCGAATTGAAGTGGGCATTCGCTGGCACCCTTTTCAACTTGCCCCTTATCTGCCGCCCGAGGGCCAAAGCATCGCCGATTACGGACGGGAACGTTATGGCGCGACGCCGGAACAATCCGCCACCAACCGCACGCGCATCCAGGATGCCGGAAAACCGCTGGGCATTGATTTTAACTACGGGCCGGAGAGCCGCATTTTCAATACACGCCGGGCCCATAAGCTTCTCAGTTGGGCCGGAGAGACGGGCGGTCAAACCGCATTAAAGCTTGCCCTCTTCCGTGCCTATTTCACTGATCAGCGCAATATTGCCGACGACGATGTCTTAATGGACGCGGTGGATGCCGCCGGTCTTGATCGCCACGCGGCAAAGGCGGCACTTGACGATCCGCGCTATGACACGATCGTGGACGAAGAGTTGCACTATTGGGACGCCCAAAACATTACCGGCGTCCCAGCATTCATCATCAACGGCAAATACATGATCCCGGGCGCGCAAGACGCGGACACCTTTGTCCGCGTCCTCGACAAAATCATCGAAAAGGACGCTGCATAACAGTCGTCCTTATTGCGCCAACGCCCTGACCATATCGTGCCAATGGTCGAGATCTTCATAAAAGCTCTTAACCGGCAGCCGTTCATCCTTGCCATGCGCCCGTTCATCCTCGGGGATGACGATCCAAGCGCCAGATACACCGTAAACCGGCATCCCTGTCGCGCGGAAGAATAGCCCGTCGGTAGCCCCGGTCGACATTTGCGGCACGATATCCACGCCGGGATGCCGCTTGTGGATGCTCGCCGTAAAAGCCTTGATAATGTCGGCGCGCAGCGGAGACGGCGGCGACGGCGTTGAGGTGCCATAGGGTTCGACCGTCACATTCGGCCCAGCCGCGCTTTGCAACTCTGCCTGCACTGACTTTGCATCGACCCCGGGGAAAATACGGCAATTGACCAAAGCCTTGGCCGTTTGCGGCAACGCGTTATCGGCATGGCCCGCTTCCAACCTTGTGGCCACGCACCGCGTCCGTGTCATCGCAACTTCCAGCGGATCCGCTTCGATAATATCGGCGGCTGCGCCATCCTTTTCATCGGCAAGCCAACGCCGCATAGCATCGCCTAACGGCCCCTTTTCTTGTTTTTGGCGGAACTGGAAATAGGCGCGTGTCGTCTCATTCAGCATGGGCGTGAAGCGGTGGGACTCCAGCCGCTTCAGCGCGCCGGCCAGATCATAAATCGCATTGTCAGGACGCGGGCGAGAGCTGTGCCCCCCAGGATTGCGGGCGGTAAAGGTATAGCTTTGATACATTTTTTCCGATGTCTGGATGCCGAATCCCAGCGAATTGCCCTGTTTGTCATAGGCGCCGCCACCAGCGTCAGCATTGAGCGCAAAGTCTGCATCGACAAGTTTGCGCCACTCTGTCGACGCCAGACGCGCGCCCACGCCGTCTGTTTCTTCATCGCCCGAAAAGAAAACGATGATGTCGCGCTTTGGCTTTAACCCTTCCGCCTTCAACCACAGCAGGGCATTGGCAATGGCGACCACGCCGTTCTTCATGTCGGTTGTGCCACGTCCGTAAAAATAGCCGCCTTCCTCCACCATCTTGAAAGGATCGCGCGACCAATCCTCGCGCTTGGCGTCCACCACATCCATGTGGCCGATCAACAGCATAGGTTTTTTGCTGGGGCGGCCCTCTGCCTTCCAGCGCACGATCAGCCCTTGCGTGCCTTCATAATCCTTGACAATAACATCCTTGAAACCGCCCTTTTCAAATTCCGCCTTCAGATAGGCGACAAGCTTCTTCACCTCTTCGGGCCGGGTGGTGACCGAGGGAATATTGATCGCATTTTCCAGCAGATCGCGTCCCTTGGCATGCCAAGGATTTGCCGGGACGTCTGCCGCAGCGGCGGCGCTAAGGGTCAAAGCCGTGGCGGCAAGCAGAAAATGGCGCATCACATCATCCTTTTTGAGTTGGCGGCAATCTAACGCAGCGATCAGGATTCGCCATGGCCTTGCGCCAGATAATCCAGACTTTGCATTTCCATCAAACGGGACACTGTGCGGTCAAACTCAAACCGCCCATCGCCCTGCGGGTAGAGCGCCGTTGGCGGGGCATCGGCGGCGGCAATCAGTTTGACCTTATGCTCGTATAGCGCATCAATCAGCGTTACGAACCGGGCCGCCTCATTCCGGTTTTCCGGGCCAAGCCTTGGGATGCCAACAAGGATAATGCTGTGAAAATGCCGCGCGATCGTCAGGTAATCCGGGGCGCCCCGCGCCTCGGCGCACAGCCGTTTGAAGGAAAAAACGGCAACGCCTTTCAGGCTTTTGGGCACATGAAGCCGCCGCCCGCCGCCCACATCCAAATCTTCAGAAGGAACATGGGCCGCATCTTCGGGGGGATAGTCGGTCAGACGGAAAAAGGCTTCGCGGCACGCCTCGGTCGCTTCGGGCCCAAGCGGGCTATGCCACGTCGCCAGCCCAGCCAATCGTTCCATGCGATAATCGGTTGGCCCATTCAGCGTCAGCACATCCAGCCGCGCCTCGATCAAACCAATGAACGGCAGAAAATGCTCACGGTTCAGCCCGTCTTTATACAGGTCTTTGGGCGCGCGGTTGGAGGTGGTGACAATGACAACCCCCGCCTCGATCAACCCTGTGAACAAGCGTGACATGATCATCGCATCGGCCGAATTGTTTACAACCATCTCGTCAAAGCACAGGCATTTGGTTTCGGCAGCGATGTTCGCCACAACCGGCAGGATGGGATCGCCCGTTTCCTTGGCCCGTTCGATGCGAAGCCGGGCATGGATGTCGAGCATGAATTCATGAAAATGCGCACGGCGTTTGGCCGGGATTGCAAGGCAGGCGTAGAAAAGGTCCATCAGCATGGATTTGCCGCGCCCAACACTGCCCCATAGATAGAGGCCCCGCGGCACATCGGATGCGCCGGCACCAAATAAACGCCCAAACACCCCTTTTTTGGCAGGCCCTGCTTCCAGTTCTTGCTGTAGCTGGCCTAATCTGATCGCCGCCGCTTCCTGTTCGGCGTCCGGCTTTAACTCCCCTGCGGTAACCAGCGACCGATAGCGGTCGATGACCGCTGTCACCGGCTACGGCCCTTGCGGATCGTCGCAGAAAAGGCGGCAACCTTGTGCTCGCCCTGCTCCACCAAGCCCCGCAAAAAGACGAGACGCTTGGTCTCCTTCAGCACCTCTGTCACGGCATCAAGCGGCTGATCGGGCAATCCGCCCCCAATAAACTGCGTGGACAGATCCAGCGTTACAGACCCCTCCATCCCGTCCAAGCCCAACATATGGCCACAGGAAAACAGGGAAATATCAATCAGCGACAAGGTCGCCGCTCCATGGACGATGTCCAGCAGATTGGTGTGCTTCAATTCCGGGAACATCCGCAGCCGCACGGCGCCATTGGCCTCAACACGGGTGATGAGCTTACCCATCACCTGCGCGTTGAAGCGGCGATCGTCCCTGAGTTCCCACAAATGCCAACCCGGATTGTCCGGATCGGGCGCATTGTCAAAGGCGGCATGCTCTGCCGCCACATAGCCTTCCTCCGCCATCAGATGGCGCGCTCAGCGACCATCTTCTTGGTTTCGGCGATCGCCTTGGCGGGGTTCAGGCCCTTCGGGCACACGTTCGCACAGTTCATGATCGTGTGGCAGCGATACAGGCGGAACGGATCTTCCAGTTCATCCAGCCGTTCACCCGTCAGCTCATCGCGGCTATCGGCGAGCCAGCGATAAGCTTGCAACAATATGGCCGGGCCCAGAAACTTGTCTGAATTCCACCAATAGCTGGGGCAGCTTGTAGAGCAGCAGGCGCACAAAATGCACTCATACAACCCATCCAGCTTCGCCCGATCTTCCGGCGACTGAAGACGTTCCTTGCCCGAAGGCGTGGTCGTCTTGGTCTTCAACCAAGGCTCGATCGACGCATATTGCGCGTAAAAATGCTTAAAGTCGGGCACCAAATCCTTGATGACTTCCATATGCGGCAAGGGCGTGATGCGCACTTCGCCACCGCATTCGTCAATCGCCTTGGTGCAGGCCAGCGTGTTGGTGCCATTGATGTTCATCGAGCAGGAC
>JAHEGQ010000307.1 GCA_024645025.1 Sphingomonadaceae bacterium | reverse complement strand
GTTTGAACGTCGATCCCCGAAATCAGGAAAAGCCTGTCGGCGTGATCCGTCGGTTCAACCCCTGTACTGACCAGTGTGACTGACCCGTTCGAACAGGTTGCAGTGGTTCCATCTTCGCTTGCCAAGGTCCAGCGATACAGCGGTTTTCCCGATACCAGATTGGCAATCCGCAGCGGTTCAAGTGCACAGGAAAATGCCAGGTGCGAGAAATCTCGCAGCAAGAAGAACACGAAATGGGTCGTGGCGGGGGCCATCGCTATCTGCCGATCGATGAAGGGGTGCGCCACCATATGACAGCGCACCCCACATTACTTGCGGGTGCCGCGCCAATTGGCAAGGCAACTGCTTGGGTTGGGACGGGCACACCCAAAAGTGCGCCCGCTCCGCCTTAGTTCGCCGCTTCGCGGGCTGCAGCCAGCCAGCCATCGTATTCGGCCTGATGCGCTGCAATCCAGTCGGTTGCGTGCTTATCAATGGCTTCTTCGGTGTTCTCACCATCGGCAATCAGCTTGTTTTCGGCCGAGATGTCGTTGATGTCGAGCGTGGCCACTTCAAACAACTTCGCCGCAGCCGGGTTGGCCCCAAGGAAGTCATTGCGGGCGATGATCCCGATTTCATCCACTGCGAAGCCCAGATTTTTGCCGTTGAATTCGGTGTTGCCAGTCGCACCGTCCGGCAGGGCGGTGAACGGCACGCTCAGCCATTCCACGTCTTTGCCGGGGACCAGAACGCCCGAAACCCAATACGGCGTCCAGGTGTAGTAGAGGATCGGCTGGCCGTTCGCATGACGCGAGATCACGTCGGCGATCATCGCCTGATATTCACCCTGATTGTGGGTAACGGTGTCGCGCAACTTGTAGGCATCCAGGCCGGTTTCGATCACGCGCTCGCAGCCCCAGCCGGGGATACAGCCTGCAAGATCAGCTTTGCCGTCACCGTCTGCGTCAAAAATCTTGGCCTTTTCCGGGTCAGCCAGCATGCCCAGATCGGTGATGCCCGAGTCATAGGTCTTTTTGTCGATCAGGTAACCTTGCAGTGCGCCTTGAATGTAATGCCCAACTTTGGTCATCACCGCATCGCCACCGGCTTCTTGGTAAAAGCCGTCATGCAGGGTGCGCCATTCAACGGCGGTGAAATCCGCATCACCCGCGCCAACCGCCATGATCATGGTCTGGTATTCGGCCTCGTTTGGCTCCGCGATGGTGTAGCCAAGATCTTGCAGGGCGTGGAACAGGATCTTGTGCTGGAAATGTTCTTCGATCTGTGTGGGCAGCATCGGGCGAACGGTAACGCCCTCACCGGGTTTGTCATTTGCAAAGGCGGCGCTTGCGGCAATCAATGCCAAGGCGGTGGTGAAGGTAAGATGTTTCATTTTATTCCTCCTGTTGGTCGTTTTTTAAGTCACTCTGGTCGGACGATTCTGGCGATCAGACCGATGGGTCCGGTGCGCCACCAAGGTTGATGTCCCCGCTCGCGATGGCCAGCATCACGATCCCCATGCCGCCGACGATGGCTTTGCCGGCATCAAGCCGTCCCATCGCCCGCAGCACTTCGTTTCCAAGCCCCTTGACCGAGATCATCGAGGCGATAACCACCATGGAAAGCGACAGCATGATGGTTTGGTTCAGTCCCGCCAAAATGGTCGGCGTTGCCAAGGGCAGTTCAACTTTCAGCAGCAGTTGTGACGGCGTAGCCCCAAAAGCGCGCGCGGCTTCGACAACAGCAGGGTTGACGCTGCGAATGCCCAGCGAGGTCAGGCGCACCAGCGGCGGCAGCGCGAAAATGATGGTGACAATCACCCCAGATACGTTGCCAATCCCCACCAGCATCACCACCGGCACAAGGTAAACGAAGGCCGGAATGGTCTGCATCGTGTCAAGCACGGGGCGGATGAAGGTTTCAAAGCGGTTGGATTTGCCAGCCAGCACGCCCATCGGCAGGCCGATCAGCACGGCAACCAGAACCGACGCAGTGACAATCGCAAGGGTTGTCATCGCCAAGCCCCAGGCTGCAGGGGCAAGCAGGCCAAGAACAGTCAG
>JAHEGQ010000028.1 GCA_024645025.1 Sphingomonadaceae bacterium | reverse complement strand
CGCCGTACACAGGCGCGTCAGCGTGGCATCGTCCACCGAGCCGGCAACAAAGGGCCGCATGACGGCGACAGCCGTTTCGACATAGGACAGACCTCGCATCGCCGCGATCTCATCGCGCGAAAAACGAGGCCAGCTTTCGGGGACATACAAGCCCCCGTCTGAGGCCAGACCGGCGAGCGTCGCGCCTGCGAAATCAAGCGTCGGCGCGCTTCCTCTTGTGCTGATATACCGCATGATGGCCGCGCGTTACCCCCGTTGATGGGCCGGAGCAAGCATCGTCCGGCCTATTGACTTATCTTCCCGCCAATCGTCGACGCAGGGCCAACGCATAGATCAGCGCTGCAACCCCGGCAAAAAGGAACCACTGAATAGCATAACCCAAATGGTTGTTGGGCACCTCTTCGGGCGACGGCGGGGCGCTTGCCTCCAACCCCGGCGCGGGGCTTGCCGAAACCAGCATGGGCCGCAGCACTTCCTTCTTGCCGCCCAGCTTGGAAAACAGGCTGGCATGGCTTGGTTCGGTACTGACAATCCCGGCAACCGCGCCGCCCGTCCAACCAGGCTTTAAGCTTGGGTTGCGCGTGACGCCCATATCCACCAGCAGCCCCGGCCCTTCGCCGCCCGTGCTGCACTGCGCAATCCAGCGATAACCACTCCCCCCGGTTGCTGATCGGCCCGCTTCGGTGCGCCAGCTGATAACCTTCAGACAGAAAGCGGATGACTTGCGGAACAAGGCGGCGTCCGCAACGGGGGCCTGCCGGGGAAAGGCCATGGCCGGCTTTTCCAGATTGGCGCGATACAAGCCGAGCAGCGCTTCCTTTTCGGCGCGCCGATCCAGCTGCCAAAGGCCGAGGCCAACCATTGCAGCACAGGCCAACGCCACAACCAAGGTTGGCAATAGGGGAAGTCGCTTCATTCGACCAAGCGCCCTTCGCGGGCGCGGTTCCGATACTCCAGAACCAGCAAGGTGCCCTTGGCCAGCCGCAATAATCCCAAAACCAGCGCCAAAGTCAGCGGCACCCAAAGCAGGATATGCACCCAAAAAGGGGGCGAGACCGAAAGTTCCAGCGCAACAGCGCCAATCGTCACCAGTGCGCCAACCACCATGATGAGGAACGCGGCTGGGCCATCGCCCACATTGAACTGGGCAAAGTCCAGCCGGCACGTGCTGCACTGTTCAGAAAAGCGAACGGCGCCCGCGAACAGGGTCGGGGCGCCGCAGCGTGGACAGAGCCCCCGCAACGACGCCTGCGTCGTATCGGGGGCATGCCATATCGTCATATTAGCCGCCGTGGACCGGTGCACCCCAGCCGCCCCAGACATAGACGACGACAAAGAGGAACAGCCAGACAACGTCCACGAAATGCCAATACCAAGCCGCCGCTTCGAAGCCGAAATGCTGACGGGTGGTGAAGTGGCCCTTGTAGGCGCGTACCAGACACACGATCAGGAAGATCGTGCCAACCAGCACGTGGAACCCGTGGAAGCCGGTCGCCATATAAAAGGCCGCGCTGTAATTCAGCCCCTTAAAGGCAAACGGGGCGTGGGCATATTCATAGGCCTGAATTGAGGAGAAGAGCAGGCCGAGCAAAATGGTCAGCCACAGACCCTTTTTCAGATTGTCGTTTTCGCCAACGCCAATCGCACCCCAAAGGCCGCGCATCTCACCGCCACGTTCGCCGTTGATCAGAGCATGGTGGGCCCAAGTCACGGTCGTGCCCGAGCACAGCAGGATCAGGGTGTTAAGCAGCGGGAAGCCAAAGGCGTCGATTACTTCAATCCCCTTGGGCGGCCAAACGCCAACGCCGCGGGTGACAGACGTTGCGCCAGCAATGATTTCTACCGCGCCGTCAATGACATGAATCGGCTTGGGGAAGAGCGAGAAGTCAAACCACGACCAGAACCAGCCCACGAAGAACATGACTTCCGATGCGATGAACAGGATCATCCCATAGCGCAGGTGCAACTGCACGACAGGCGTGTGATCGCCGCTCTGCGCTTCCTTCACAACATCCGACCACCAAGCGTAGAAGGTGTAAAGAATGCCGATCCAGCCGATCGAGGCCACGATGCCGCCATAGGGCATCTTGTGCATCCACATGACGAGGCCGCCGAACGCCAAGAGCGCCGACATTGACCCGAAAAACGGATGAATGCTGGGTGGAAGGATATGGTAGTCGTGGTTCTTTGCGCCTGCCATGGTGGTTCGCTTTCCCTGTAATTTTGTTGTCGCTTAGCTTTGCTTTTTACGCTCGTCCACCGGATAGAAGGTGTAACTGAGCGTGATTTCTTCAATATCGTTCGCCGATGGATCTTTTGCGATCGCCGGATCGACGTAAAAAACCACCGGCATCCTGACTTTCTGGCCCGGTTGCAGCGTCTGTTCTGTAAAACAGAAGCACTGGATTTTGGTAAAATATTTCCCGGCCTGCGACGGCGTCACATTGAAGGTCGCCGTGCCGGTCACCGGCTTGTCAGACTTATTCTCGGCCTCGTAAAAAACAATGTCCTGTGCGCCCAGCGTCACGATTTCACGGGTCGTTTCTGGCTTGAAATTCCAAGGCATATTGGCGGCATGATTGGCGTCGAAGCGCACCGACATCGTCTTTCCCGCCACAGCACCCGGCGCGGATGTGCCCGGGGCCATCCGGGTTGTCCCGGCAAAACCAGTCACTTGACAGAAAAGCCGATACAAAGGGACGCTGGCATAGCCAACCCCGACCATACCCAGCGCCAGCGCCGTCGCCAGCAGGCCCGTACGTGTGGTCCGGTTCATGCGTGCAACCTCGCCAAAGTGATGAAATAGAACAGCAGGATCATGCCAACCAGCAGGCCCGCCGTCACCAGCGACCGCTGACGGCGGCGGCGGTTAAATTCGTCGTCTTGTCCAGTCATGCGACACCCATACGGTCTACGGCGACAGCCGCGAAAAGAAGGAAAAGGTAAAGAATAGAAAAGGCAAAAAGCGCCTTTTCCGGACGCATCATATCGTCATCGCTGGTTTGGCGAAAGGCGATGCGGGCGGCCATGACCAAAAACAGGCTGTTGAGAACAAGCGCCGTGACGCCATAGACATTGCCCAGCAAGCCCAAGCCCCATGGCGCCAAAGCGCAAGCCACCATCGGCAACGTGTAGAAGAAGACGTGAAGACGCGTTGACCGCTCACCCGCGACAACGGGGAGCATCGGGACGCCGGCATTGGCGTAATCTGTTTTTACGAACAGCGCGAGCGCCCAAAAATGTGGCGGCGTCCAAAGGAAGATAATGGCGAACAGCAAGACGGGCAGAAGCGAAATCTGCCCCGTTGCGGCCGCCCAGCCGATCATGGGTGGAAAGGCACCCGCGGCGCCACCGATCACGATATTCTGCGGCGTCCGGCGCTTCAGCCAAACGGTGTAGACAAGAACATAAAACAGGATCGAGGCGGTCAGGATCGCCGCGGCCACCCAATTGGTCGCGAGCCCCAGCGTCAATACCGAAAAGAAGGACAGGCCAACACCAAAGTGCAGCGCAGTTTGGCGATCCATCCGGCCAGCAGGCAGCGGCCGGTTGGCGGTGCGCTTCATCCGCGCATCAATATCAGCCTCATACCATTGGTTAAGCGCACCCGCCGCACCCGCGCCCAGCGCAATGCACAAGACGGCCGCAAAGCCGAGAACGGGATGGATGGCTTGGGGGGCGGCCAACAAGCCGCAAAGCCCGGTGAAGACCACAAGCGACATGACCCGCGGTTTTGTCAGCGCAAGAAAATCGCGCCAATCCGCGGGGAGACTGTCAGAGCTGGGCACACTAAGGCTCGTCATAATGGTAAACCCGTCCTCGGCCTTTTTGGGTACAGCCCGGGCCATGCATAGGCAGGCCCGGGCAATACGTGTGTCTTAAGGTCTGAGAAACGGGTGAGCGTTTCCCTTAGTCGACCTTGGGAAGCGTTTCGAACTGGTGGAACGGCGGCGGGCTCGAAAGCGTCCATTCGAGCGTCGTCGCACCTTCACCCCAGTAATTGCCTTCCGCCTTCTTGCCCGCGAGCAGCGCGTAGAAGACGTTGACAAAGAAGATCACCATCGAAGCGGCCATAATGACGTAGCCCAGCGAGGCGATATGGTTCCAGTAAGCGAACGCGTCCGGATAATCCGGGTAGCGGCGCGGCATCCCCTGCAAGCCCAGGAAGTGCATCGGGAAGAACACCAGGTTCACGCCGATGAAGAACACCCAGAAGTGCAGGTGGCCAAGGAAGTTGGACAGGTGACGGCCACTCATCTTGGCGAACCAATAGGTGAAGCCGGCAAACAGCGCGAACACCGCACCCAGCGACAACACATAGTGGAAGTGCGCCACGACATAATAGGTGTCGTGCATATAGTTATCGACACCACCATTGGCGAGAACAACGCCGGTCACGCCACCCACGGTGAACATGAAGATGAAGCCAAGCGCCCAAACCATCGGCACCGTGAAGCGAATGGACCCACCCCACATTGTTGCGATCCACGAGAAGATCTTGATGCCAGTCGGCACCGCAATCACCATGGTGGCTGCCGTGAAGTACATCTTGGTGTTCACGTCGAGACCGACCGTGAACATGTGGTGCGCCCACACGATGAAGCCAACAACGCCAATCGCGACCATGGCATATGCCATGCCGAGATAACCGAACACCGGCTTCTTCGAGAAGGTGGAGATGATCTGGCTGACAATGCCGAAGCCCGGCAAAATCATGATGTACACTTCAGGGTGACCGAAGAACCAGAACAAGTGCTGATAAAGCAGCGGATCGCCACCACCAGCCGGATCAAAGAAGGTCGTCCCGAAGTTACGATCCGTCAGCAGCATGGTGATCGCCGCGGCCAGAACCGGCAGCGCGAGCAACAGCAAGAACGCGGTCACGAGAACCGACCAGACGAACAGCGGCATCTTGTGCAGCGTCATGCCGGGGGCACGCATGTTGAAGATGGTCGTGATAAAGTTGATCGCGCCCATGATCGAGCTAGCGCCCGCCAAGTGCAGCGAGAAGATCGCCATATCAACCGACGGGCCTTGAGAGCCATAAGTCGACAAAGGCGCATAAACGGTCCAACCCGTGCCTGCACCCAGCCCCGTACCGCCCGGCACAAAGGCAGAGCCCAAGAGCAGGATGAAAGCCGGGACCAACAGCCAGAACGACACGTTGTTCATGCGCGGGAAGGCCATATCTGGCGCCCCGATCATGATGGGCACGAACCAGTTGCCAAAACCGCCAATGACAGCGGGCATGACCATGAAGAACACCATGATCAGGCCGTGCGCCGTGATCAACACGTTCCACATGTGATAGGCTTGGTCGATGCTGGCGCCTTGGCCTTCCAGCATGGCCGCCCAGGTCGTCAGATATTGAATGCCCGGCTGTGCAAGTTCAGCACGCATCAGGCCCGAAATCGCACCCCCAATGATCCCCGCGAAAATCGCGAAAATCAGATACAGAGTCCCGATATCCTTGTGGTTGGTGGACATGAACCAGCGCGCAAAAAAGCCCATCTGGTGATCGTCATGATCATGCGCATGATCATGCGTTGCAGCAATAGTCGTCATGGTCATTAAGCCTTGGTGGCGGCCGCAGGCGCAGCCGGGGCGGTTTCGTTCGCACCTTCTGCCGCGGCAGGCGCAGCAGCAGGCACGGCGGCAGGAGCAGCGGCAGGCGCCGGCGCGGCAACGGGTTCAGAACCCGGCATCTTGCCGCCCTTTGACGCAACCCAACGCGCGAAGTTTTCCTTCGACACGACTTCAACCGCAATCGGCATGAAGGCGTGACGCGCGCCGCAAAGCTCAGAACACTGACCGTAATACAGGCCTTCCTTTTCGACCTTGAACGTCACTTCGTTCAATCGGCCGGGAACGGCATCCATCTTGGTCCAGAAAGCCGGAACAGCGAAGGAATGGATGACATCTTCCGACGTCACGATCGCCTTGATTTCGGTCCCGACGGGAATAACGATCCGATTGTCAACGGCCAGCAGGCGGGGCTCACCACGCTTGGCAGCTTCCGCGTCGGGAAGCATGTTGGAGACAATTTCGAAATCGCCATGGTCAGGATATTGGTAGGACCAATACCATTGATGGCCGATCACCTTGATCGTCACTGCATCCTTGCCAGCCGGCTTATACTGCGCAGCCAATAGGCTGATCGACGGGATCGCAACGGCGACCAGGATCAGAACCGGCACCAGCGTCCAGACAACTTCGATGAAGGTGTTGTGGCTCGTCTTCGAAGCGACCGGGTTGGCCGAGCGACGGAAGCGCACCATCACGAACAACATCAAGCCAAGAACGAAAAGCGAGATCACCGTGATGATCGGCAGCAGGATGCTGTCATGCAGGAAGAGCGCGCGCTCCCCATTTTCGGTGACTTGGGTCTGAATGCCAATCTTGCCGTCAGTCGGCTGGCCAACACCCGGCGTGGGTTTCAGCGCAGCAGGCGCTTCGGGCTTGGGCGCTTCAGCAGCAGGCGCTGCAGCATCCGCCTTAAGGGCGGGCGCGGCGGCAACCGGCGCGGGTGCAGCGGTGGCAGCGGCAGCGGGTGCCGGAGCAGCCGGCGTAGCTTGCGCCATCGCAGCTGCCGGTGCGAGCACCAGACCAAGTGCGATGAGGGCAGTTCTCAGCTTCATCATTACCTGTTTGTCCATGTTGACGCCCGGAAAACCGGGCAAAAATAGGCCCCTGAGTGATCCTGAGAGGACACTCCGGGCTGGCCTATACGCGCCAACGCCCGGAGGCTCAAGGGATTCACGCGGCATTTTTTGCTTAGGATTGCAGCGCACGGCTAGCCCCCCTAAGGGACAGGGTCATGTCCGTAATTTCGCACCAACCGGAGTTCTCATGACCGACGACGATATTCTTGCCGAATTCCGGGACGCGGAAGCCCTTTTGGAGGGACATTTCATCCTATCGTCGGGCCTTAGAAGTCCGCGCTATCTCCAGTGCGCGCGGGTATTGATGAACCCGGATCGGGCGGCTCGGCTGGCAACAGAATTGGCAGCGCGCCTCCCCGAAGACATCCGGTCGAAGATCGACGTTGTCGTCTCGCCCGCCATGGGGGGGATCATCATCGGCCATGAGATGGGCCGCGCCTTGGCCAAGGATGCGCTCTTCCTGGAACGTCCTGACGGTGTTTTTGGCCTTCGGCGCGGGTTCCGGTTGGAGCCGGGCCAAAGGGTGCTGATGGTCGAAGATGTTGTGACCACCGGCCTGTCGTCTCGCGAAGCCATTGCAGCAGTGGGCCGTGAAGGCGGCATTGTGATCGCCGAGGCTGCCTTGGTAGATCGGTCCAACGGCGCAGCAGATCTGGGCGTCCCGTTCTTCCCGCTGATCTGTTTGGACGTCCCGACCTACGCGGCAGAGGCGCTTCCCCCTGAATTGGCTGCTATTCCCGCGATCAAGCCGGGCAGCCGGAAGGATGCGGCGTGAGCAGCCATCTGCGCCTCGGGGTCAATATTGACCATGTGGCAACGATCCGAAACGCCCGCGGCGGCGACCATCCAGACCCCTGGCGCGCGGTTCAGATCGTAGAGCAAGCCGGCGGCGATGGCATTACGATCCATCTGCGTGAAGACCGGCGCCACATTCGTGATGCCGATCTTGATGCCGTAATCCAGCGCACGCGCTTGCCCGTCAATCTGGAAATGGCCGCCACGGAAGAGATGCTTGCCATCGCGCTGCGCCATCGTCCCCATGCGGCCTGTATTGTGCCGGAACGCCGGGAGGAGCGGACCACCGAAGGCGGGCTGGATGCAGCCGGCTTGCACAATCAACTCGCCCCCATGGTCGCGCGACTGAACGAAGCTGGCGTCCGCGTGAGCCTGTTCATCGAACCTGACCCCCGACAGATTGAGGCTGCGATCTGGCTGGGCGCCCCGGTGGTCGAACTCCATACCGGCAAATATGCCCATGCAACCGGGCCAGCGCTGGCCGATGAACTGAAGCGGATCGCCGATGCCGCGGCACTTGCGGCCCGCAATGGCATAGAACCCCATGCCGGCCACGGCCTGACCTTCGACAATGTTGGCCCAATTGCGGCCATCCCCCAATTGGCCGAACTCAATATCGGCCATTTCCTGATCGGTGAGGCCATTTTTATCGGGCTGGAGGCCAGTATCCGAGAGATGCGGGCCTGCATGGATGCGGCACGCGGGAGCATGCGGGGGAAAGCATGATTGTCGGGCTGGGCTCAGATCTTTGTAACATTGAGCGAATCGAAAAATCACTTGCACGCTTTGGCTCGCGCTTTGAGGCGCGCGTCTTCACCGATGTTGAGCGCGCCAAGGCAGCCCGCCGCCCTTTCACCCGCGCCGGAACCTATGCCAAGCGCTTTGCTGCCAAAGAAGCTTTTTCTAAAGCCGTTGGCACTGGCTTCAAGCGCGGCGTGTTCATGAAAGATATTGGGGTCGTCAATGCCCCTTCTGGTGCGCCGACATTGGCTCTTACGGGCGGCGCCAAGGCCGCATTGGAGGCGCTAATACCTGCTGGTCATGTCGCGCATATTCATCTGACGCTAACCGATGATCATCCATGGGCACAGGCGTTCGTCATTATCGAGGCCCTGCCCCTCTCCGTCTGAAAGTACCGCTCCCGTCATGGCCAAGAAAAAACGCTCCCCCAAAGACAAGATAAACTGGCTGGAAGAATTCCGCGGCACGGCCCTGCTGCTTGCAGCTGTCCTTGGCTTTCACAGCTTTATCGCCAAGCCCTTTTATATTCCATCCGAGTCCATGGTGCCGACGCTGATGGTGGGGGACCGACTGGTCGTCAACAAATTCGCCTATGGCTGGAGCCATGTCTCCCCAACCATACCATCCATCCCGGCCCTGTTCCGCTGGTTGGTTTTGCGCGAGCCGGTCGAATCACTGGCCGTTCAACTGCCAGATTGGAAGGGTCGTATCTGGGGCAGCAAGCCAGAACGAGGCGATGTGGTGATCCTGACGCCACCGGGGACCAATACCGATTACATCAAGCGGGTCATTGGCCTGCCGGGGGACCGGATTGAGGTGCGCGGAGGTCTGGTGATCCTAAACGGCCAATTGGTCCGTCAGCAGCGATTGGGCGATCGTTTATTCCGCGTCGATGCGAACAACCCGTGTGCGCCGGAAGATTATCCCGGTCGACGCATCGCAAAGCCCGATGGAACCTTGTGGTGCAAGCTGCCTGTCGTTCGCGAAACCCTGCCCAATGGCCGCAGCTATGACACCATCGATACCGATCCAAATTCGGTCGGTGACACTTATGGCCCGATTACGGTTCCCGATGGCGAATATTTCCTGATGGGCGACAATCGGGACCATAGCGCAGACAGCCGCTTTCCCCAGTGGCAGCGCGGCCTTGGCGGACCGGTGCGCTGGGAACAAATTGGCGGCAAGGCCGAATTCATCACCTTCTCGCTGGATGGCTCTAGCAGCTTTTGGAACCCGATCAGTTGGGTGCAGGCATTTCGGCCCGGCCGGGCCTTTACCAGCCTGACGCCCAAAGAGGGCCAATAAAAAAGCCCGCGCCTGGAAGGGCGCGGGACTTTTAACATCCTAAAATCGGCGGATGGTCGATCCGATCAGGGCATTTGCGGCGTTGCCGCACCCCCGCCCTGTTGCTGCAATTGCTTTTGCTGTTGCTGCATCATCTGCTGCATCATCCGAATTTCGGCTTCGTTGCGGAAATCCAGCAACTCCACATCAAAGACCAACAGAGAATTGGCTGGGATCGGGCCGACGGCCTGCTTGCCATATGCCAGAGCCGGCGGGATGCACAGGCGATAAGAACCGCCCCGCTGCATCTTCTTCAGCGCTTCTGAAAAACCCGGCACGCTGCTGGAAACCGACATGGGCGCCTGCTGATTCGATTCGAATTCCTTCCCATCAGCCAGGGAGCCTTTGTAAGAAATCAGCACCATGTCGGCATCGGTGGGGCTTGCGCCCTTGCCGGGGCTGCGGACCTGAAACACAAGGCCGCTATCCGTCGTCTCCGGTGCGGAAGCAGCCTTGCCTTCCGGCAACATCAGGCTGGAAGAGCAGCTTTGCCCAACGACCTTATTGGTCCCGGCCCAAGCCAGCCCCCCCGCAACCGCCGCAACAATGGCAACACCAGCCCACAGCTTGGCAATTGAGCCCTTGGCAATCGGGCGGATGGGAACGGCAGTGTTCGACATGGCAAACCTCTATTCTCGTCTTCAAACTCGCGAGCGCCTATGGCGTATCCGCAGCCAATCGCCAAGACCCAACAAAAAAGGCGCCGGAGGTCCGACGCCTTTTTAAAAACCGGTTTGGCCGTCCCGTGGCTTAACGGACGCCGTCACGCTCCATGCGCTTGCGCTCCATCTTGCGGGCGCGGCGCACGGCAGCAGCCTTTTCACGGGCGCGCTTTTCCGACGGCTTTTCGAAGTGACGGCGCAGCTTCATCTCGCG
>JAHEGQ010000305.1 GCA_024645025.1 Sphingomonadaceae bacterium | reverse complement strand
GAAGCTGGCCTCGCGCGGCGGGTCCATCGGAAAGATCATGCCCGCATCAGCGCCCATCGCACTGCGGAACATCAGGCCGCGGGCCTGATCCGCATCGGTGCGGGCAACCTCGACTTGGAAAACGTGCCGCTCGCCGCCGTGAACAACCGTCAGCGGCACCACCCGCAGGCCCGAAACCGGATGAACCGTCGGTGCAACTTGCCCCGCCTGCGGTGCGGCATCACCCGGCGACGCGGAACATCCAGCCAATCCCAGCACCAGCGCGGCAGAAAGCAGGTAACGCATCAGGCATCCTCATCAGCTTGCGCGGCCCAGCCAAGCGCCGCGTCAACATCTGTGGCATTGACCAATTCGCGGGCGCTGTCCAGCGGATGGCCGGCCCGCAGCATCGCCGCGATCTGGCGTTCGCGCAGCGGCCGATCGGGCGCAGCCTTGCCAAAGGGGCCGAACCCCCGTTTGCGCGCCAGCGCCAGCGCGGCCTGGCGCTGCGCACCCTGCCCGGCGCGGGCCATGGCGCGCACGTCTTCAGCGATGCCGGCTGCGCCCAGCGCCTGCGCGATCCGCCGTGCGCCATAACCGCGCCGCAGCAGGCTGCCCGTTTTGGCCCGAGCGAAGGCCGCATCATCAACGTAACCGGCCTCGACAAACCGGGCGACGATCCGTTCAACCGGGGCATCGCCCTCCCCCTCCCAGCCGCGTTCGCGCAGTTTGCGGCGCAGATAACCATCCAGCTTGGCCGCGCTGGTGGCGAACCGCGCGACATAGGCAAGCGCCATTTCTTCAAGGCGTTGGGCGCCGATTGGCCGGGGATTGGGGCGAGTTCGTGTCATGCGTGGCCTTATTCGTGCCACACTGTGCGGCAATGGGGAAACTCTGGATTGCGGAGTTTGAGGGCTCTGCTTGTGGACTGTAACGCCCGATGACACCGAACTGCGGTGCATCGCCATGATAGCAAACGGATTTTCACAAGATGAACGACGCCGCCACGACAGTGACGAGTGCCGAAACCGCATTGGCACCGACGCCGAACGAAGATGCTCTGCCGCGCCGCCTGTCCGACTTTGCCACATTCGGCGAAGCGCTGGATTATGCCGCCACCGGCCAGCGCGGCATGAACTTTCACGATCCGCGCGGCACGCTGAAGCGGGTCTATCCGTTCAGCGAACTGCGCCAGGATGCGTTGACCATGGCCCGCCGCCTGATCGCGCACGGCGTGAAAAAAGGCGATCGGATCGCGCTGATCGCTGAAACCGGTGCGGATTTTGCTGCCCTGTTCTGCGGCACGATCTATGCCGGGGCATGGCCCGTGCCGCTGCCGCTGCCAACCAGCTTTGGCGGCAAGGAAAGCTATATCGATCAGCTGACCGTGCAGCTGCAATCCAGCGATCCGCTGGCGTTGTTCTACCCTGCTGAAATCGCCGAAATGGCCGGTGCAGCCGCCGCCCGGCAGGGCTGCCAGGGGATCGCGTGGGAGGACTTCGCGCAAAACCCCGCGCCGGATTGCGAACTGCCCGAAACCCGCCCCGATGACATCTGCTATCTGCAATATTCTTCAGGTTCGACCCGGTTTCCACATGGCGTGGCGGTGACCCATGCCTCGCTGCTTAACAACCTGGCCGGACACGGCGAAGGGATGCAGCTGGCGCCCCGGGACCGCTGCATCAGCTGGCTGCCGTGGTATCACGATATGGGGCTGGTCGGCTGCTTCCTGTCGATCATCGCCAACCAGGTTTCGACCGACTATATCAAGACCGAGGATTTCGCGCGGCGGCCGCTGGCGTGGCTGGATATGATCAGCCGCAACCCGGGGGATTCGATCTCGTATTCGCCGACGTTCGGTTATGACATCTGCGCCCGCAGGATTTCCAGCCAAAGTCACGTTTCCGACCGCTTTGACCTGTCGCGCTGGCGGATTGCTGGCAATGGCGCAGATATGATCCGCCCCGATGTGATGCAGGGCTTCGTCAACGCCTTTGCGCAAGCCGGGTTCAAGGCCAGCGCGTTCCTGCCGTCTTATGGCCTGGCCGAAGCGACGCTGGCGGTAACGATCAT